>CAVCYP010000101.1:0-2009 GCA_963606545.1 Sphaerochaetaceae bacterium | reverse complement strand
CACTAGCGATTTCATCTTTGAATCACTTGGTAAACGCAAGCTAACCGCTTTGGGGTAGCCTTTGTTTTACAATCAAATAGTACACAACCGCCAGTCTATTGTCAACTTTTACTAATCTCAAATTCCATAGAAGCACTGGACATCAATAAGGAGATACTTCCAAGCCTCCTGTCCTGTGCCAGCTTCAAGTTTGCTCAAACCAGCAAGCTGTTCATCACCTACTGGAGTTGAAGAAACAACAATTCTTTCACCTTGATGCGCACCTCGAGAAAAAGACGTTAAAAGAAGTTCTTTACAGTATAAGTTGGAATTTCTGAGAATAGGCTCAACCCCACGGACAGCACCCTGCAGATGGTCTGCAATGCTGCGGTTATCTGGACCAACAGCATTGATGAGAAGGTTGAGGGGAACCTTGGAGAATTCCTCAAAGCTACAGCTTGGACGTGTATCTTTTTCTTCATCATCTAAGCCAACATACGTTCTACAAAGAGCCACAAACAGTGAATCATAAACAGTTCCACCAACGAACACAGAATAACCGTAACGGTCCATATTGTTGACAAGATCAACAGCAAGAGCAACGTACTCTTCTATTCCTTTCTCGGAAAAGAATGCAACTTCATTATCAAATCTTTCCTTTTCTTCCTTTGTTTTGCAGGCTTTTTGTGCCTGTTTTTTCAATTCTTCGTACTTTTCCTTGTAGTCCATTTTTATCTCCTTTTTTCCTTAAGAATATCTCTTATGCCCAATAATTAGGGTCAAAATCATCATCACAGTCGCGAAGTCCGCAGCTCAAAAGGATACATTCAAGCTTACCTTCATAACCTAGAAAATAGCGTTCATTGCGGGGATCAGTGGCATTGCAGTCTAACGAGTAGACATCAAATTCAGAGTTCAAGGCCTTAACAATACCACGAGCCTTGCGATAAGAAACGTCCAGCTCTGAAGCAATCTCATAAAGAGATGCACCATTATGACGGCTAATCATTCTAAGAACTTTAATTCCTGTGCTAAACTGCATTTCACTTTCCTCCATCACTAAACTTACTTTCTCCAGGCATCGGGCCAGAAGATTCTAATTTCAAGGTTGCGCTTTCTGGCCTGCTCAATGGCTAGCTGGAACAGATGCATATCGCTTTCCCAGACAGCCACGTTGACAATCCAATCCAGCCAGTTATCAAAAACAATCAGCTCAAAGTCCTCATCCTGGCTTAGCGCGTACTTGTCCTCGCACTTGACCGCAAAAGCAAAAAGCGCATCCACGCACGGCTCAAACTCTTTGCTGTCCGATAGATCGCAAACGAAGGCCAACATTACCGACAAAGCGCAACTTGGCTCAAAACTAGACTGGATAAACTCAGCCTCGTTCGTCTCCAAAAGCGGCCAAAAATCGGCAAGCCAATAGAGCAAAAATGTGCGTACAACTTCCAGCAGCTCCGGCGCCTGCCCATAAACAAGTTGTGGCATAGAAACAAGTTGCGTAAACTCATTCACACCGTCAAAAAGATCTCTAACCGGCTGGATAGCAGAATTAGAGCTTGCAAACTTTCTAAAGCAAGAAAGCATCTCTTGTGCACTTCCATAGAACGGGTTAAAGTCCACCGTAAGAGTACGCGGCTGCATAGCCTCCCCACGCTCAGCACGGCTCAAAACAGTGCCAAACTTCGCGTAATCTACCACCACACTCCTCCAGTCCTCCTTTGGCAGTCCAAGAGCATACACGCTAGCCTGGTACTTCTCAATAATCCCCAGCACAGCCCGATTAATCTCATAATCCTTCTGCTCAAGCCCCTGCAAGAACCAGTCAAAAAGCTCATTCTCGTAACGAGCCTGAACCTCAGGATCCTTCTCTGAAGCAGAAAAGTCCACGCCTTCAACAAATTGCTTGTTCAAAAAATTAATAATGTCTTTCATATTTTTTTCCATCATTCAGGCTTTAGCACCTTGCCCCTCTGGTAGGTTGCTGTACGGTCCGGGCCTGTCCCTCGCGTACTCTTTATGGATACGTT
>CAVCYP010000100.1:0-2143 GCA_963606545.1 Sphaerochaetaceae bacterium | reverse complement strand
TCAGTCCTTGTAGGATCTGGCACAGCAGAAAAAAGCAATTCTCTGTATGCTTTAGCACTGGAAATATCACATTTTCCTGGCAAGAGTTCAGTCCAAGCTTCTTCATCACCATCTTCAATGGTGTTGGCGTTCAAAAGTACATAGGTCATGTAATCTTGGAAGTTAATGCCCATACTTTTACAGCTTTCAACAAGGCTGTAGTAGAAGGCAGAAACTTGAGCACCAAGTTCTGTAATATTGAAAAGCCAGTTCTTCCTACCCAAACAGAAAGGTCTAATAGCATTCTCAGCTCTCTGATTGGAACTTGTAGCATAAGGGTAATCAAGGAACTTAATGAGAATGTCCCAACGTTCAAGAGGATAGCTCAATGCAGTGTGAAGCTTTCCATAGGAACTATTGACTCTCTCTTCACAGAACTTCTTCAATTTATCAAGATATGGCTGAAGAATTCTTCTTCTCTCAATAACATACTCTTCTGCTGTAAGAGAGCCATCATCAAAACGAGCCTTAACAAGGGCTTCTTGATGAAAGAAGTCTTCATAAATCTTAACAAGGTCATAAGCAACACCACTTGTGCTGTTACCTTTAGCCTCAATTGCCTTTCTTCTGGAATGAACCATACAGTCTATGTGAGTAAAAGAGCATACCTTTGCTGCATTGTCGTAGCCATAAAGACCATCTGTCTGTACTACGCCAGTGTAGGGCTTGAGAATATCTGTAATTGTTTGATTTCGTCTGTTATCTGTAAAGGTAAACAGAACAGGTCCATGCCTACCTTTCTCGTCAGTTGCAGCTCTAACTATCATCCAGGCATTTGCTCTAGAGTTAGGAGCTTTCTTGTTCCCATCTTCATCCAGAAGCTTCAGCACTTTAACAGGTGTCTCATCTGTGTTTACCAGTGGATAACTGTAGATGAGCTTCTCAAGGCAAGGAGCCATGTTCTTCTCAAGTCGCTGTCCAACCTTAATGAGCCAAGAGCTCATCGTGAATCTGGAAAGCCCAATATCTTTAAAGCTAAGAGCCTGTCTGTAAAGGGTCATAGCATAACTGAACTTGTTTTCAACAATCTGACTAAACAAGGTAGGATCACAAACGGTTCCATCAAGCATGTTCCCGGTTTCTGGAGTCTCAACAATTCTACCTTCATTAGCTTCTGGCTCACAATTAGTACATGCAAACAAATTAACATGCCTTCTTACCAAAACTTCTTTATGAATTCTAGTGAAAGCTTCATAAATCTTTTCTCCAACTTTCTTCATAGGAGAGCCACATCTGGAGCATTCCTTGATTTCAGAATCATCATAGATGTCAACAACAGGAATATCTGCAGCAAGTGTTACACCGGTACGAGCCTTCTTTCTTACATAAGAGTTAACAGTTTCTTCATTGTAAGGAGTCTCTTCTGGAGTTTCTTCCAAAGCACCGTTTTCTGCAGTTGTTTCAAATTCGTTAAAGAGCCAAGGTTGTTTTTCACTACTTACTTCAAATTGATGCTTAACTCTTGCCTTCAGTCTAGCAATAGTAGCTGCATCTTTCTGAAGAATCTTAATGACGCCGTTAAGGATAAGGACTTCATCATTAAGCTCCTTGATTGTCTTAGCATCTTCTGCAAGAAGAGAATCTTTCTTTTCAACTAAGTCTTGAAGGTCTTGAATTATCTTGTCTTTATCCTTGTTTTCCATGCCTTAAGTGTAGCACAAATAAAGATTTAATTCAATAGCTTTTAACACTTTAATTCTTTTAATTGCAAGAAATTACCACAAGTTTACAGTCTGTGGAAGGGCTGGAATTTTTCTCCAAACATCCTCACCGGAGATGACTCTTTTGACATCTTCTAGAGTAATTGTAAGAGCTTCTTTACTGTCCTTAGGCCAGGCAAAGGTGCCACTGTAGATTTTCTTCTTCATCAGCCAAAAGCCATTGTCCCATACTAAGACAACTAATGACTTCTTGTTCTTGCTACAGAACAGAAACATACTCTTTGAAAATGGATCTCCTTTAAGTTGGTCCTTAACAAAGACAGCTAAGCTATCAGCGCCTTTTCGCATATCCATTGTTCCTGGACTTATGTAGTAGGTGTATTTGTCAAAGTCAAAGAACATCTCTACCACCTAAGGCTTGAATAATTGCCTTTAGATCTTCA
>CAVCYP010000099.1:0-2160 GCA_963606545.1 Sphaerochaetaceae bacterium | reverse complement strand
TGTAAATGTCAACATAAAAATGTAGATTTGTGGCCTTCAAAAATGTAGGTTGAAAGGCCAAGTAATATTTAGGTTTCTTTTCTTCATTTTAATTGTTCATTGTTATTCTTCCAGGTGATTGCTATTCAATATTGTCTTCCTCATAAAGGAGCTTTCCTTTAATTCTGTAGGACTGTCCAGTAATTTTGATAATGTAAGAATGATGAACCAGCCTATCTATGATGGCATTTGCAAGAGTGTAATCACCAAAGACTTCTCCCCATTTTGAAAGAGGTTGGTTCGTTGTCAGGATGATTGGTCTTCTTTCATATCTTGAAGCTACCAGTTGGAAGAATCCATTGGCAGAGTCTTTATCAATTGGTAAGTAACCAATCTCATCGATTATCAAAACTCTGTATTTAGAGTAATGCTTTACTACTGCCTCAATTCTTCCTTCTTGTGCTGCGACTTTAAACTTAGTCATTAGATCGTTGAAATGGACAAAGTATGTAGAGTTTCTCTTGGAAGTGGCTTCAATTCCAATTGCAGTGGCCAAGTGTGTTTTGCCCACACCAGAAGAGCCTATGAACAAGATGTTCTCATTTTGTTCTATGAATCTGAGTGAAAGTAAGTCCATTATCTGACTTTTGTTTAACGATGGCTGATATTGAAAGTCAAAATCATCAATTGTCTTCATGAAAGGAAAGTGAGAAATCTTTAGGTTTATCTGTCTTGCTCTATCCTCTCTGTAATCAATTTCAGCTGCTGTGAGCTCGTTCAGAATGTCAGTGGTGGACTTTTCTTCTGTGACAGCCTTATCTAAGTAGGCCGGAAGAAGTTCTTTCATTTTTGGCATTTCTAATTTGTCTAGATTGTTTAGTAGCTGTGTATAAGATGACATGAAAGCCTCCTTTAGATTGCGTCATAAAGGGCAAGAGCCTTTTTGGCATATTCATTAATTTCTTCGTCTTTCTTAAACTTGAATGCATCTGACTTTAAAATGCTTACATAATCTTCAAGTTTGTAGTTAAATTTTCTTTCTGAAAGCTCATGTGTTGCGACTAGGATATTGTTGTAAAAGATCTTAAGTTGCTTTTCTTTGACTTCCAATGTGACCGTTTTCCCTATATATTTAGGACTTAGAGAGTATTTGTTGTATCTGTATGTAATCATGCTTTCCTTTGAAACGGTTCTTGTAATTGGTTGTTGGAAGTAGCCGTCTAAAAGTTCTTGGTTTGGCAACGGAAGCAAGTACTCTTTTTCTTTTTGCCATAAATTGAATGGAATTTTGTTCGTCGCCTGGGAAATCTCACCATTTAAATCATCATTGACGGCACGAACTATTTCTGAAAGTTCCTCAATGCTATCAAACTCATGATTGTATGGTGCTAATCGTGATGTAAACTTTGCTAGAGCTTCAACTTTGCCTTTTGTTTGTGGTCTGTAGGCTCTGCATGAGCAAACCTCAAAACCCATATCTTTAGAGAACTGGTAGAATTTATCATTGATGACTGCATCTTGATAATTTGAGCGGCTCTGATCTACAACAGTACGCATGTTGTCAAAGAGTATTTCTTTTGGAACTCCATCAAAGTAATCAAGAGCATTAATCATGCAACCAAACAATGTGGATTGGCTTTTCTCTAAGGTTAGTTCTAGATATTTCATTCTAGAAAAGCCTAAAACCATTAAGAAAATGTTTATTTCAACTGGCTTATTTGACCTTGTGAACATGGTCAGCTTTTCCTTCCAATCAACTTGAGCCTGTAATCCTGGATTTGTTTCAAATCTTATTGTTGCCTTCTTTGTCTCTTCTACTTTTCTTTGGTGGCAGTATCTCTTAACTATGGAGTAGCTGCCATCAAAGTCTTTCTTTTTTATGAAGTAGTACACTGCCATGGCAGTGCATCCTTCGTCGTACTTCTGGTCAATTACTCCCAGGTATGGAGTAAGTTTAGATTCTTTAGCCTTTTTTGGCTTGGTAGCTTCAGAATCTTCTTGGAAGTATTTCTTTACTGTCCTGTAATCACAGTCATACCTTCGAGCAAGTTCTGCATAATTGGGTTTAACATTTTCTTTTTTCATGAGTTTCATCCTCTCTAAAATATCTTTTCTCATGGTTCCTCCTTTTGTGGAGTTTACCATTGTTAGATCCGAGGCCTGAAACCTACATTTTTGACG
>CAVCYP010000098.1:0-2390 GCA_963606545.1 Sphaerochaetaceae bacterium | reverse complement strand
CTTGCCTGAGCTTGCTTGAATTTGCCTGAGCTTGCTTGAATTTGACGGAGCTGGGCAAGCGGCTTAAGTGGTGCCGGATAGTTTCTGGGGAGGACAGCATCAAATGACAATAAATGGCAAGCACACTGGGTTCTCACTTGACTAAAGTGGAAATAAAGAAGGGCTTTGTAGGTTGAGTAAGCTGAATAGCAAAACCTAGTTAACATTTTAGTTCCTCCCTCATGGATTCTAGGCTATAATAAACCGAAAAGGGGCATATGATGGATTCAGCTAACAAAAATTCAGTTAATATAATGGTAGATTTGCTTAGCAAAGAGGGTAGCCAGACAACGTTTGTCTTTACCAGCGAGATTGTGGCGCGTAGCTACCTTGAGGCCTGTGCACGGCGTTATCCCAACAAGGCCATTTTCAGCGATAGCGCCATCTCCTGGGATACTTTTCAGGAAAAGTTTACCCCTTACCCACGCGACCAAGTGAAGGCTGTTTTCACTGACCGCCTGCTTTTTGTCCAGCAGTTTTTTAGCGCAAAAGATTCAAACTCTCAGACGGCAATGTCTAAACTAAAATATTACTGCGACAGTAATTACACTTGCAGTAAGCCCGCTTATATGCGAAGCATAGCCAAAGCTCTACCTCATATGTGTAAGGCCTTTAATCTGGAGAATAAGCTGGAGAATAACCTAGGGGATAATCAAGAGAATACGTCTGGCCAGCTGACCCTTTTGGACAAGACTTTGCAGAATGCCCCAAAGGAAATGCAAGCTGATCTTTTATTGCTGGTTCCCGCCTACAAAGCCTATCTTGACCAACAGGGCCTCTACGAAACCGCCCTCTATGAACCTGATTTTACCAAACCTGCCAACGACGGCTCGCTTGCCTCTAACTACACGCTGGTCTTCCCCCAAACGTTCTCCAAGTCCGCCGTTCTCAAGGCCCTTGAAGTCTGTAAGCACGTTGACCTAGAGCCTCACGAACAGGGCCTGAAACTCAAACTTTTCAACAATTCGCTGTCTGAAATTCGCGCCTGTCTTCGCAACGTCTACACGCTTCTTACCAACGGCACGCGCCCCAACGACATAGCTATCACCTGCTCAGACTACGACGCCTACAAGCCTTACCTGGACCAGGAAGCCCAAAAGCGCGACATCACGTTAACTTTCAATAACGCAAAACCGATATCTTCTTATACCCCCGGTGCATTTTTCTGCGCGCTTGAGCGGGTTAAAGGTGAAAATTACAGCTTCAAGAGCATGAAATCGTTACTCTTGGACCTCCGCTTTCCATATAAAAATAGAGACCTCTTGGTAAGTATCATCCAGAAGGCCGTGGATTGCAAATGTCAGGACGGACCGCTTTCAAATTGGATAACAAAGTTTAAAAAGTTAGGTGCTTTAGAAGAGGCTACACGGCTTGAACAACTTGAGACCGGCATTAAAGCCGTAGTAGATTGTAAGGACCCATTACAGCTTAGAGAAAACGTCATGATTTTAATCAAAGACCTGTTTGGGGATGAGGAATGGACCAAGAGGCCTGATGAAAACGATAGCCTAAAAGCGCAGAATGCCCGTATTTTTGGCTCTTGTGAGCGGGAATTAGACAATCTTTCTGTTCATGCCAACGGCCTTGAGCTTGGCAAGGACTTAGACTTATTTAGCCTGTTTGTGGATATTCTTAAGGATAAAACTTACAGACCAAACACTGGCAAGAACAATATTAATGTTTACAAATATCCGGCGGATGCTGGCCTTGCTGTGAAGTATCATTTTACCCTTGGCCTTACTGATTCCAACACAAAAGTTCTTCTCAATCCTTATCCATTTTTGCCATTAGACACGGCCAAAACTCTGGAGGAAGTGTGCGCCCTTGAGGATTCTGTCCTTAATCTTTACGGCCAAACCTTGGACGGAGGTTCTTCTTGGATGTCCTCCGCTGAAGAGGCTTTCTCTGGTGCCGATGTTGTCCCAACCCTTTTTCTCAAAGGCGACAGAATTGAAAAGGTAAAGAAGGTTGAATGTGACTCGTTTGAAGAAGAAATATCGGTTTGGAAAGGGCAGAAGGAGCTGACGGAGGGCCAGGTTTTGGCTATCACGCAGAAGCAGAAGGATTGTTTTGAGCGGGCTTACCAGAGCGAGCTAGATTTTAGTAATGAGATGTCCTTTGCGCCGGTGGACACGCCGTTTAAAATTAGCGTTTCGCGGGTGAAGGAGCTGGAGACTTGCCCGTACAGGGGTTACGTGTACTGTAAACTTGGGCTAAATAATCTGGATTTTGAGCCAAATATGACAGATGCGGCGCAGATTGGAAATCTTCTTCATGAAGCCTTGCAGAAGGCGCTGAAGAAGGCCAAGACGCTTGATAATATCAAGGCAGATGGACTTCAGGAGATTTTT
>CAVCYP010000097.1:0-2432 GCA_963606545.1 Sphaerochaetaceae bacterium | reverse complement strand
TATTTTTTCAACAACAATCTTGGCCTCGGGGGAGGTAAAATAGTTATAAGTAGAAGTAGGAACAAGGCTCTTTAGAAGGCTGAAATTGCTCTGCTGAATTGCTTTTCTAGCATTGGAAGCGCTGACTGCAATTCCGTCCTGTTCTAGGCGCGGGACAATTTCCAAACGTACTCCGGACTTAGGAAGCTCAGAGCTTAAAATTTCATTGTAAATATTTGTCACAACACTTGTTGGTTCAGTTCCCACAAACCGGATAGAAATATTAAGGGCCTTTGCAATTAGAGCAAACAGCTTGGCATCCAAAGTTGCATGAACGCGCATCACAGCCTCGTCATCCTTGAGAAAATAACTGGGGAAGGTGGCATTACTGATAATATAGGAGCCACTGTCGTGAATAGAAACGTTTTTTAAATCAGAAGTACCTTCTTTAATCAGCCTAAGCCGTACAGCATAAGGCACCAAAGACAAATCTTCACTTACGGCAAATAAATGTAGGTGGTCACAGACTTTACAGGCCTGTTCTACTAGGTAGCGGTGTCCATTGGTAAAAGGATTTGCATTCATCACAATGCAACCACTAACACCCTGCTCAAACTTCAAAGCCTGTAACGACCTCAAGTAAGAAGCAAACCCATCCCTCACGTTTTCCATAAATACCAAAGCCCCATCAACGCGAGAAATCTCATAAAACCCAAGGTCCTTGAAGAACTTTGCGGCAGAAGGTTTGGTGTACAGAAAAACATGATAATTACCCTTGGCAAACTCCCACTCTAAAAGGTGGCTCAATACCAAATTCAGTAGGCCCTCACCTTGATGTTTAGAACTTACAGCAAAACATCTAAGAGTATTTCCAAAGGCAGAACCGGTGGCTATCACATTGTACTCAGAGTCATAAATAACACAAATATGTTCTAGGTTTTTATCTCGTTTAATTCCTTCTTGCACAAGAAGTTGGTCTATCTTCTTAAGAGTACGCGCATCCGTTAATCTTACAGAGGAGACCACATAATCAGACATAGTAGGCCTTCCTTAAGAAGTGCAAGAAATAACACACTGCCAATAGGTCTGCACAGCCACCTGGGGATAAATTATTTTCTATAAACCAGTTATCCAGTTTTTCAAGGTCTTTTTGTCTAAATGCCCAATCCAACAAATGATCAGCCTCAGCCTGGGCTAATTCAGCATATACAACCCCACCACGAGCCAGCAGGTTTGTATCGTTACCTTGAGCAATCAACGCAACCAGAGCGCGAGAGCCTGCATACTCCAAACTTTTTCCGTTGTGCAAGTGTCTTTCCAAAGTAGGAAGTCCAACCTCTCTAACTGAAGGTAGCCCGTCTTCCAGCTCTCCCCTAATTCCTGTTACTCCATACTTTTTGAAAAGCCGTTTGCCGTTGGTTTCAGGCAAAGAATCGTCCTTAAGTTCTTCAGTTATTCCGGCGGTCATGTCAGCACAGCACTGGAAAATATCGGTATGGGTTATTGCGGTGAAGCCTGCTGCGGCGCAGACAATTCCTAGGGTAAAGATGGCGCCTTTGTGGGTGTTGATGCCATGGGTTTCAAGAAACATGGTGCGTTCGGCGCGCTTACCAAGTTCACGTAGTTCTGAGAAACACGTTTTGGGATCCATAGCGTTGAAGCCTAGGGTGTAGGCTTTCTGAAAATAGGGAAATAGAACGGAGGCGCTACCGGAAAAAGTAAACAAGTCCATGTCTTGGTGCGAGCCGTTGTTGTTGCGATCCACTAGGCCAGGTTTTGGGGTGGTGAGCACTTCGTACAGAAGCGCTTTAACTGCTAGGGCAGCCACCGTTTCAGCATCATACTGGAGAACTGCCTCTTGGAGAATTGAGCTAGTTTTATCCCAGAGCTCTTGTACGGTGTGAAGGCGCCTTGAAGAGCATTCTTTAGCAGGCTTGTCGCAAATTAGGCAGCGCCGCTCTTCTTTGCGCTCCAGCTTTGTCCCGTTGGGATCTATCACGTCTATGTCAAACAAGCGGCCAAGTTCGTCTTGATCTTCAATTTCCATGCAGATTTTCTTTAGTGTCTGAGAGTCTAGGTCCACTACATAATAGCCTTCAGGCCCGGTCACAGAAATGCGGGAGGTTGAGTATAAAACTTTTGCTTTGTAGCTATAAAAAGCACCCTCAAGGCTCTTGTACCCAATGAAGAAACCTCTTTCAATGAAATAATTTCTCTTAATTGGGCCAGCAATATTCATGGTAAAAGAGACAACTGGCTTGCCATATTTTTTTATCAGTTCACGCTGTTGCTTTGCCCTAGCCTCTCGGCACTGTAGCATCATCTGAAGAGAGACTTCTCTTTCAGCATACAGATTGATTTCCCGCATTTCCATTTTCATATTAGGCTGTCACCTTCTGATTTTCCTTCATCTTAAGCTTAATTGGTTTCCACACCTTAAAATACATAGTCAA
>CAVCYP010000096.1:0-2447 GCA_963606545.1 Sphaerochaetaceae bacterium | reverse complement strand
TTGTTTTTGTTTGCTACCTTGATGGTAGTCTCTTTATTTTTTGTATCCTGTGGAAACGATCCATTTTTCCATCAGGTAAAAGTCACAGTTGATGATAAAATTATTGATTCTCAGCTGATTTATGACAGCGAAAGTTATACCTTCCCAAAGGCGCCAGAAAAGGATGGCTTTGAATTCCTCTATTGGGCTGAAGGGGATAATTCACGCGAAGCTGAAAAATATGATGCCGAGCAAACCATCAAAGTCACAAGAGACATTAGTGTAAAAGCTGTGTGGCAAGCCCAGTGGGAAATAACCTACGTTGCAAACAATGGAACAACGGCTACTTTAGTAGATTACGTAAATAAGGGCGACCAAATTAAACTGAAGGCTACTGATGCTTTTACAAAAGAAGGTTATGTAATTGATGGCTGGTACAGCGACAAAGAGGGCACAACTTACTTCCAAAATGCAGAAACTTTTGCCACCCCAGAAGAGGATTTAACTCTTTATGCTCACTGGGTTTCTAGCGACCTCATCTATACTGAACAGCTGTCTTCTGAGCCTTCTATCTATTATTCCGTAAAGCAAAAAAGTGCACTCTCAAATGCACCTGAAATCTCTACCATATACAGAGGGAAGAGCGTCACAACAATTGAAAACGACGCCTTCAAAGGCAGCTCCTTCACCTCAATCACAATCCCCGCAACCATCACCACAATTGGCAGCAAAGTCTTTGACGGCAACACCAAGCTGACAACGCTCACCGTGCCATCCACCGTGACCAGCCTCCAGCCCGATTCCTTCTCAGGCTCTAGCCTTACCAACATCACCATAAAGGTAAAAGAGAACGAAAAGCCGGCAAATTATCCTTACGGAGCAACTTCCGCTAAGTTCACTTGGACTCCATATAAAATTACTTTCAATGCAAACGGAGCAACCGGCACAAAGGCAGCTCAAGAATTCCAGAAATCGGATGCTGTTACATTTGACAATGCTACCGGATTAACCTTAAGTGGCTACAAATTTGACCACTGGAATTCAAAGGCTGATGGCTCTGGAGATATCTATGAAGTTGCTGACGACAAGACTTATAGCCTCACTGGCGATATCACAGTTTATGCAATTTGGTTGGATGAAAATCTTGAGTTCGTTACGTCTCCATATAAATACTCGGTGAAAATCAAAGCTGACGCAGATAAGAGTAAGGTAACCAAGGTGGATATTCCTAGTAAGTATCGGGGTGAAGAGGTTAGATGCATTGCGCCTTCTGCGTTTGCGGATTGCACGGCGTTGAAGCAAGTTACTATACCAGATACAATTACAACTATAGATAATTCTGCGTTCAAGGGTTGCACAAGCTTGGAGAGCCTTACAATTCCGGAGGGCGTGAGTGCTCTTGGTGGGGCTTTGTTCTCGGGCTGTACCGCGCTCAAGTCTGTGACGATTGCGGGAACGCTGCCAAGTACAGACACGCTTTATGATTCGTTCTTTGAAGGGTGCACAAGCCTTGAGTCGTTCACAATTCCAGCTGGGGTAAAGTCTATTAAAGAAAACGTGTTCAAGGGGTGTACAAGCTTGAAGAAGCTTACAATTCCGGAGGGCGTGACGAGCATAGCTACAACTGCGTTGAGTGGAACCAGCACGGAAATCACTGTTGAAAATTATCAGGATGAGATATCGGGCGCTCCATGGGGAAGTAGTGGAAAGGTCACGTGGTCAAAGGGCCTTAAGCCTTATACTGTTAAGTATGATAAAAACAGCGAGGATGCAACTGGTACAATTGCAGATCAACTGACTAAAGCCAACGAAAAGCTCAGTGATGGTACTGGTTTTAAGCAGGATCATTCTTTGGTTGTAAAGTGGAATACAAAGGCCGATGGAAGTGGAACGGACTATGCTCTTAGTGCTGATTGTAGTACTGTAACTGGCAATATTACCCTTTACGCGGTTTGGGAAGATGTTTTTAGCTATACTGGCACCGCAATTGCGCTTAAGTCTCAATTCAAGGAAAAAGTAACTGAGATAAAAATCCCAGAGACTGTGACTGAGATTAGTGCTGACTGCTTCAAAGGCTGTAGCAATTTGAAGACTTTGTTTGTCCCAATTAGTGTAACAAAGATTGGTTCAGGCGCATTTGCTAATATCGCTTCTGATGCTGCAGTTACAATTGACGCGGTTAAGGGAACTATTCCAGAGGCTTCCTCTTCTGAAACTAACTGGGGCTTGCCTTCAACTGCAACCATTACCTGGACAGGCAAGGTAAAGATAACTGTCAAGTATTATAAAGGAACCGCAATAGTCAATACGGAGACTATAGTTCCTTCTCCTTCTAGCGCCCTCTGGGACGGTAAGCAGAAAGATGGTACCTCAATTGTTCCTACTGGCTATGTTCTTGACGGCTGGTATACAGAAGACAACGGCGAAGGCACCTACTACGCAAACGCTTCTACTCTGACAGCCGATAT
>CAVCYP010000095.1:0-2487 GCA_963606545.1 Sphaerochaetaceae bacterium | reverse complement strand
GCGGGGCGGAATTTTGTTGCAAGTTGGCTTGAGTGTTGGTTATGATAGAGGGAAAAGGGGATTTTATGTCTGAGAAGGCTGACGTTGCATATATTGGCAAAGGTGGAATTCATGGCCATTGTATAATTAGAGTGGATTTGGATGATATGGGGCAGCCGGTTGACTGGGTTTTTGTCCATGCAAACGAGGAGTTGGCAAAGATTGAGGGAAGGCCTCTTGAGCAACTGATTGGGCATAGCTTTCATGAGGTATTTCCAGCTGGGGACGGCAAATGGCTTCAATTTTGTTATGAGGCTGCTTATTTGGGCAAGAGCGTTTGTTGTGACGATATTTCAGAGAATATCGGGTTGTATATGCATGTGGAGGCGTATCCCACGGACAGGGTGGGGCTTTGTTCCTGCATTGTTTGCGATATCAAGGAAAGTGTAGCGGCCAAGCTTAGGCAGAAGGCTATGCAGCAGGTGGCGGAAAACGCGGCGGTTATTAATGCGCTTTCTACTATTTATACGACTATCATGGAGGCGGACCTGTTAGGTCATGGCTATAAGATTATTCAGACGAATTCTCCTATGAAGCGCGTTGTGGGGGGTAAGGATCAGGGGAATTTTGACGCGGTTATGGAGGATGTTCTCAAGTATTATATGCATCCGGATGACATTGATAGGATGCGCGCTTTCATTGATCTTTCCACGCTGTCTAGCCGTATGGGGAGCGAGACTTCGCTTGTGACGGAGTATCGGGCGCCCTACGGGAAGTGGTTTGAATCTAGGTTTATTGCTAAGCAGCGGGATGAGCAGGGGCGCGTGGTTTCTGCTATCTATGCCGCCAAGGACGTCACGCCTGAAAAGCAGAAGGAGTTGCTTTACCGAGAGAGGCTTAAAGAGGCCGCAGAGAGCGCTAGGCACGCCAATAAGGCTAAGACCGATTTTCTTCTGCGTATGAGTCACGATATCCGCACGCCTATGAACGGCATTAGGGGAATGCTGGATATTGCGGACCATTATGATGGCAATCTTGAGAAGCAGCGGGAGTGCCGCAAGAAGATTCGCGAATCCTCTAATATCCTCCTGGAGCTGATCAACGAAGTGCTGGATATGAGCAAGCTGGAATCGGGCGAGATTGTGCTTGAGCACGTCCCGTTTGACCTTGCCCACATTTCCTCCGAAATCTTCACGGTAATTGAGAAGCAGGCCGAGGAGCAGGACATTGAAATTATAGAAGACTGCCAGCTTGAGTACCTGAATCTTTTTGGTAGCCCGATACACCTTAAGCGTCTTATTTTGAATATTCTTGGCAATGCCATTAAGTACAATCGGCCCCACGGCAAGGTTTATATTACCTGCCGCGAGAGCGTGATTGCGGCTGACGCGGGCGGCGGTGGTGCGACTAAGATTTTGCTTCAGACGGTCATTAGGGATACCGGCATTGGCATGAGCCCGGAATTTCAGAAACATCTTTTTGAGCCCTTCCAGCAGGAAAATTCCAATGCTCGTAGCAAATACGGCGGAACCGGGCTTGGCATGTCTATTGCCAAGAGCCTTGCTGAAAAGATGGGTGGTACAATTACCTGTCAGAGTGAAAAGAATGTTGGCACAACGTTTACCGTTCAGATTCCTTTTGAGGTGGATTCTTCTCAGCATTCGGCTGCGGTTCAAGAGGAAGGGGAGACTTTGTCTATTGCTGGACAGACGCTGATACTTGCAGAGGACAATGATTTGAACTTGGAAATTGCAAAGTTTATGCTCAGCGAAGCCGGTGCTAAGGTCATTGAGGTTCATGACGGCCAAGAGGCGGTTGATGCGTTTGCCTCTTCTGCACCTGGTCAGGTAACTGCTATTCTCATGGATTTGATGATGCCTGTGATGGACGGCTACGAGGCCACCCGGAGGATTAGGACTATGCAGAGGCCAGATGCTGCTACTGTTCCTATCATTGCTATGACGGCCAACGCTTTTGTTGAGGATAGAATTGCTACCAAAAAGGCGGGCATGAACGCCCATATTACCAAGCCTCTGAACGTTAATAGTTTGATTCGAGTTATTGCAAAGCAGATAAACCAAAAAGACTTGTCTTGAGTAGGTTCCTTTTTTTGCTGAAAGTTGACAAAATAGGAACAATGAAAAAGCTAATACGTATATTGTTGTTGTTTGTTTTGCTTGTAGCTCTTACAAGCTGTTCGCTTCTTATGGAATACTACACGGTTGACTTTGACAGTGACGGTGGTTCCTATACCCCGCAAGACCAGCTCATCCAGGAAAACGGAACTGTGACCGAGCCTAAGAGTCCAGACAAGGCTTCAACCCGAGGTTTTATGTGGTGGGTGACAGAGGATGGTACTCCGTATGACTTCTCATCTCCTGTTACTTCTTCCTTCACGCTCAAGGCCGTCTACTGGCCTGCAAATGATATTTCCAGCAGTGATCTTGATACAAATAAAGTCCAAGAGGAAGTGCTTTGTTTACACTACCTTGTGAAAAAGCTTGTTGG
>CAVCYP010000094.1:0-2714 GCA_963606545.1 Sphaerochaetaceae bacterium | reverse complement strand
GAGGAAAAACAAAGATATGCCAGAATAGCACCAGCCCAGGTAGACTTGCCATTCTTGCGTGCGACTTCAATGTAGGCATCAACGTATCTGCGATTGCCTTCCGTGTTAATCCAACCAAAGAGCACCATGGTAATCCATATCTGCCAACCGGAGAGCTTGAGGGGCTTTCCTTTCTTGCTGCCACTTGGAAACTTGAGATTGGCAGCGAACCATATAAGCGGACGAACTGCACGCTTGAAGTCAAAGCGCCAGTCGGTGAGGGATTCAATGTCAGCTCTCTGGCGTTGTATCATCTGGAGCTCATACTTAGAAACAACTCTCTTTCCAGTGAGTACGTTGTCTTCATACTCGTGATACTTGCGCATGAAGTATTCTGCCAGCTGTGTGTAAGTCTTGGGAGGTAGTCGCTTCTCTGTCATGGTCAGTCTCCAAAGAAGTCAGAGAAGTCGTCGGTTGCTTCTTGCTCCGCCTTGAGTTTGAGAGCTTGTCGGCTTGCAGGAGTTCCGCCGTACTTCTCGATAAGTGCAGCATAAAGCTTAATAGCCTGGCGTTTTTCTGCGTTAGAAAGTGTGTTGTCTCTGAATTCTGAATACAGAGAGCTGAGCATCTCAACTACGCCACGGTCCACGCTTTCAAAGATTCCTTTGTCGCTGAGAGCCTTGACCAGTTGGCGGTAGTGGTACTGGCCTATGGGGGAGAGGTGTTTGGGTGGTGAGATTTTTTCATATTTTCTTGCCATAAAAACATTTATTCCTTTGTTCCGAGTTCGGAACGATTCAAGATTTAAGCCCTTTCGTGTGTGGGAGCGAACGGCGGCGTGTTGGGTTATTTCTTATGTAGAAAAAAATTACCCACCCCCCAGGGTCGTGAAGATGGTTCAGATTCATGCTTTACCTCCATGCTTTGAAATACCGGCATCAAAGTCGGCTTGAGACTTCTCAAGAAGTCGGTTGTCAAGTTTGTCTTCGTTTCTGGCCTTGAGATTGTTGCATCTGAAGCACAGAGACTGATACAAAGTCTCATCCAGGATGAAGTGGCCATACTCAGCGATCATGCGTCTTGCGGTCATTGTCTTGTGGTCAACCACTTGTGCCGGACGTCCACAGCGTGCGCAAGTCGGATGTTTCAGCAAGAAGCTTTTGGCAAACACAGCCCACTCGTGGTTGTAGCCACGTTCAGAAGCTGATGGTCTTTTGTTGTCTTGAACTTCTTGAAGGTCTGTGCCTTCGGTCATAATGCGACGATAGCGCATGCCTGCTTGAATCTTAGCATTGCAGTAATCGCAGTAGCCATTCTTGTTTGTTGTTAGATTCTTGCAGCCACTTGTTCTGCAAATCTTCTTATGTAACATACATCTCCTCATGATGCTTGATAGCTTTTTCATGTAATAGTTAAATATTACAAGTTAGATAAGTTGCCCCTTCTGCACCTCTTTACGCTTCAGGGGCGATTAGTCCGCAAGGTTCAGGTAGCGCACTGGTCCTTGCGTTACATATTGTGCAGCCAATAAGTTAATACCAAAACCTTCTTATACTTTCATGTGAAGCTTGGCTTGTTTACTTCACATGGTTTTCTAAAAATCAAACCTCTAGGCAAGGCACAAGCTCATGCGTTAGATGGCCTCGTATCAGGCGGGGTGGAATTGCACCACCCTTGAAACTAATCGCCCACAACCACAACAACATCACGCATGATGTCTTGTTTGATTTCTTCTATTGGCAGTTCGTTGCCGTCTTTATCTTCAACCTTGACGTCTGCACTTGGAAACTTGCCAGCCAAGAAGTCCTTAAACACTTGCACTGTCATTGTCTACCCCTTTTTTCAGCTCACTATCATATTCGTCTAGTTGGCCTAAGAGAAACGCTTTCTTTGCTTTCTCACAGTTAGTGTAAACGTGTTCATTAAAGCAGTAGTTCTTGCAGTAGCAGTGTGTGCAATTCTTCTGTCTTAACACCTCGTCTAATCTGTCCTCGTCAACCACAAGGGCTTTTGCATAGCCTGTATTGCCACCGTATTTGATTGCGACTTCTGCTTCAAAGTCCTCTCGTGCGTCTTGCTCTCGCTTAATCCATTCGCATAGCTCACGGAAAGACATACCCTCTGCCGTACTCATAATGCTGTCTAGCGACTCATGTTGTTTCACTTACTTGCCTCCTCAATCTCAATGATGTCGGTATATTTTTCGTCGAACGGGTCAAATATGAGTTTGTATCCCAATACTTTTATTAAGAGTTTGATGTTGGAATGAACATTCCAAGCACTATCATATTCGTGCCATAAGCTGAAAAGCTTTTCTAGGGACTCTTTGCTTGTGATTCCGATTTCCATTTCTCGCAAGGTATCTTGTTCGTACAAAAAAGAATTGTTGATAAAATTTAGTAAGTTTTTCTTAGTTTCTGTTGTCATTTGTTCTCTCTCCTTTGCTTTCTTCTAAAGCTTCTTTTATCCCGTACAAAGTCCAAGTGTTAGGAGTTGAACTTGAGTTTTCCCTTATAAATACACAGAAAGGACATTCACCATCGTCAGAGCCATAACGACAATTATCACACCCGACAATGAAACAGTAGCTTTTGATGTTGCATAACGCTTCCATGATTTCCGTGGCTGTGTACTCTTTAATTTCCAGCTTCACTTGCTTGCCTCCTCAATCATCTGCTTAATTTCGTCATAGAACTCAGCAACATTCAACTCAATTCTGCTTGCCAACTTAATTG
>CAVCYP010000093.1:0-2779 GCA_963606545.1 Sphaerochaetaceae bacterium | reverse complement strand
ATAAAGTCCAAGAGGAAGTGCTTTGTTTACACTACCTTGTGAAAAAGCTTGTTGGCTCAAAGTTAATGGACGGTGGCACTGTGTTTGGTTCAGTGTTCAGCGGTCAAGAAGAGCTTGTAAACAACCTGCTTAGAAATGCTTTGCAATGTCCTGATTATGTTACAATTGATGGAGAAATGGTGTCTTTGTCAAATTCTGAGCTATCAAAATGGGTTGAGTGGAAAAAAAGTGCCATAGAAAATAATTCTACTGAGGTCTCCAATGATGGCACTATTACCAAGTATGCCTTGGATATTTCTGGGCTTAAGCTTTGTATGGGCTATTCTATTTGGGGCGATGATTATGTTAAACGAACGGAAGAAACTGCTGACATTTCCGTTAAGGGAACTTTTCTAAAGATTCTAGACGATAGATACGAATTTCACGTGCAAGTGACTGTGAACGGGAAGGTGTATCCTGTTCTTCATGCTATTGCAACGCAAGGGGTGATTTCTTTCAACTATAAGGGGCTTACTTCCTACGTGCCGGAGGTGGAACTCTGGTAAGAATTTGAGAAACATCGGGCTTGGAAAAAGGAGGACGTATGGAACAGAAGGTGAAGGAGCAGGTGAAGCTATAAGGGCTATCAGTGATATATTTCTTGATTCAAGTGTACTGAGTTGCCACTGTTACAAGCCTCGTAACCACTTAATTGAGGGATTTTACGAGTAAAGTGCAGATTAGGATTTTAGATTTTCTTTCAACGTTCTTCTGACAACGGCGCTTTTACCGCGGAAGGCAATGCCAATTTTGATGATTGCTGGGGCCTCCGCTTTAGCGCCTACTCCTAAACTAAGTAGCTCTGAGTCATATTTTTTCTGCTCAATCTGGCATAGCGCACTTTCAGCAAGAGCGTCCAGATCCGCTTTAACGTCGCGTGTATGCTTGAATTCAAAGATAAAGCCGGGCATCCCGTTCACCTTGGGAGTAAGCTGAATATCGAAGCGCCCAAAACCCGATTCTCTATTTGACTGAACCCGATACTTATTTCCAAGCACTGCACAGAGACCTAACATTAGACCGTGATAAAAACTTTCGTTGGCACCGTCCAGAGAAGAGATGCTTTTGAGCAGGAAATCTTCAAGAAGGTTCTGTAGCTTTTTCTCGTCTTGAGAGAAAATTGCCTGACTGATAGAAATTGAAACGCTGTTTTGGTTTGTCTTGTTTAGGATTTCTTTCTCATAGACAAAAGCAATTTCTTTATTGGGAATTGCCACATTGCACATAAAATTCCCGTCACTTTGAGGGTAGGTTGTCACCACTTTTAGGTATCCGGCCATCAGTAGAAAACTGTAGATGCTGTAGGGATTGTTCTGTACTTCTGGATAGATGACATTGGTATCCACGTAGGTTGTAATAGAGTCTCCAGTAAGTAATCTATACAAATCTTCAGTGATTTGGGAATTTGCGGAAGCAAGGATTTCTCCAATGATTTCATTGCTGCCGGTGAACTGCCAGAAGGCTTTTGGAAAACAACTATCGGAAATATAATTGATTACAGACCAAGGATTAAAGATTTCTGTGTTGCCAAACTTGTAGCCGTCATACCATTCGCATATTTCATGAAATTTGGAAGTTCTGCAATAGTATTTTAGCATTTGCTTTACTTCTTCTGCTGTAAATCCAAAGTATTTACTATAATTTTCATCCAAGAGAGAATCGGTTTTGAGGTTATTCAGGCCGCTGAAGATGCTTTCTTTTGCTACGCGCAAAATTCCGGTGAGAAAGCCAAAGGCCAGGTGTGGATTGTCTTTTAGGCCACCGGAAAAGAAGTTGCGCATGAAATTGACTATTGAGGAGTAGAAGTTGCAGCTGTGGCCTTGTTGGATGGGGGTGTCGTACTCGTCAATGATAATGATGCATTCTTTGTCGTAGTGCTTGTGAAGTAGCAGCGATAAAAGCTGGAGGCCCATTTGACAATCGATTTCGTTTGCGCTGTCGCTTGCAAGTCTGTGATAGAGTTCTTTTTCATAGGCTGTCAGACGAGGGCTTGTTTCCAGCTCGCTGTGGCGCATAAATTCCAAGGCCACCAAGCTTTTGATTTTCTGCAGCGTATCCTTCCAAGTTTGGCACTTTACGTCTTTGAAAGTTAGAAATATGACTGGATATTTGCCTTGATGTTTTGTGTAAGCTTCTCCATATTGCCATATCCTCTTGTCTTTAAAATAAATAGAGGTGTCTTCTGGGGCTTTTTCAAAAAAAACGCGCAGCATATCCATATTCAGAGTCTTTCCAAATCTGCGTGGCCTTGTAAAAAGAGAAACCTTTGGCTGTGCGTCAAGGAATTCTTTAATGAGCAAGGTTTTATCTACATAGTAATAATTTGTTGTAGCACTTTTGAAGTCAGAGACTCCAACGGGAAGGGGCTTTTTCTCGTAGGCTTGAATTTCTTTGGAAATGTTAGGAGAAATATTCTCTGGGCTGCTATTGGGGCTGTTATTGGGGCTGTTATTGGGGATGCTATCTGGGCTGCTATTGGGGCTGCTATTGGGGATAAACCACGAATGGCCATGTTTTTCTGCTCCTGGAATTTTTCCTTCTTTGCACATTTGTTGAATTCTACGAACGGTGGTTCCATATTCTTTTGCTGTTTCTGCACAGGAAAGGTATTCCATAATGCACCTCCAAACGAAATTCTACTTACATTATATTAGTCTAAACGAAATAATTCAATGAAAATTTCGCTTAAATTTCGTTTGAGATTTCGTTTCTGGTTTCGCTTAGTTGCCATCTAGTTGGC
>CAVCYP010000092.1:0-2867 GCA_963606545.1 Sphaerochaetaceae bacterium | reverse complement strand
AAGATTGAAGTTGTTTTCTGTAACAATGACGCTATGGCACTTGGTGCAGCAGCAGCTATTCAGGCAGCTGGCAGAACAGTTGGCAAGGATATCTATCTTGTTGGTGTTGATGCTCTTGATGAATGTCAGGAAATGGTTAAGGCTGGTACAATGACTGGTACAGTTCTTAACGACCACATTGGTCAGTCTCATGCAGCAGTTGACGTAACCGTCAAGGCTCTCAATGGCGAAGCTATTGAAAACTATTACTGGGTTGATTACGTAATGGTCAAATAATTTATTTGATTAAAACTTTTTAACGTTGTTTTAGCGTTGTGAAGGCGGGTAAGAATAGTTTCTTGCCCGCTTTCATAGAATTTATAGCAAAGGAGGGTTGAGGAAATGTCAGAATTCCTCCTAGAGATGCGTGATGTTTGCAAGTCTTTCCCCGGCGTTAAGGCTCTAGATCATGCGCAACTTAAGCTCCGTGCCGGAAAGGTTCATGCCCTGATGGGGGAGAATGGAGCAGGAAAATCTACTCTCATGAAGTGTATGTTTGGAATATACAAGATGGATGAGGGACAGATTCTTATTGATGGCAAAGAAACTGAAATCAAAGACCCTATGGATGCGCTGAAAAAAGGTATTGCAATGGTTCATCAGGAACTACAGCCAATACCTGCCAGAACCATAGGTGAAAATATATTTCTTGGAAGATATCCAATGAAGAAAGCTCTTGGATTTATTCCAATAGTTGACCATAAAAAGATGTATGAGGACACTGAAGCTCTTCTTAAAAAGGTCAGAATGAATTTTGACCCAAAAGAGAAGGTTGGAAACCTCAGCGTTTCTCAAATGCAGTCCGTTGAAATTGCAAAAGCTGTATCTGCAAACTGTAGAGTTCTTATTCTTGACGAGCCAACTTCTTCTCTGACTCAGAATGAGGTTGACGCTCTTTTTAGAATCATTGAAGATCTCAAGGCAGAAGGGGTTGCGATAGTCTATATCTCGCATAAGATGGATGAAATTCTTCGTATTAGTGACGAAGTGACCATCATGAGAGATGGAAAGTACATTGGAACTTGGCCTGCAGAAGAGCTTACAAATGACTTTATTATCACCAAAATGGTAGGTAGAGAGCTTAGTAATCTCTATCCAAAAAGAGAAAATGTCCCAGGTGAAGTGGTCTTTGAGGTTGAAGATTTTACTTCAATCAACCCAAAGAGCTTTAGGCATGTCACGTTCAATCTTAGAAAGGGGGAGATTCTAGGGGTTGGCGGTCTTGTAGGCGCCCAGCGAACAGAACTTATGGAAGGTCTGTTTGGAACTCGTAGCCACATAGCCGGTACTATTAAGTATAAGGGTAAAGAGCTGAAGATTAACCGCCCAAAGGATGCCATCAACCAAGGTATTGCAATGCTTACTGAGGATAGACGTGGCTCAGGTATTATGGGTGTTCTTCCTGTTTCTGATAACATATCAATTGCGTCTTTAAACCAGTACACTTACTTCAAAAGGGGTATGGGCCTTAATTTGGGTAAAATTGAAGACTTGGTTGAAGATAATGTCAAAAAAATGGAGATTAAGACTCCTTCCAGCAAAACTCAAATTAAGAGTCTTTCTGGTGGAAACCAGCAGAAGGTTCTGGTTGGTAGATGGCTAGCAAATGACCCCGATGTTCTTATTTTGGATGAGCCAACAAGAGGCATAGATGTTGGAGCTAAATATGAAATCTACTGCATTATTGCAGAGCTGGCTAAGCAGGGAAAAAGCATAATCATGATTTCCAGTGAAATGGGAGAGCTCATTGGAATGTCAGATAGAATCATGGTTATGTGTGATGGTAGGGTTACAGGTTTTATAGATGGTAAGGACGCAACCCAAGAGAACATTATGACTTATGCTACTCAGTTTGGAGATTAGGGAGTTGATATGGAACTAAAAAAGAAAAATATAGGTACTCAAATTCTTGGAATGGCTAAAGCTAATCCAATTGTCGTTTTAATGATAGTTGCCTCCATTGTTGTTGGTTTTACGGTAAAAAACTTCTTCTCTTGGGGCAACCTTGCAAACCTTGTGAGTAACACAGCTGTTAGATTCCTTATTGCTCTTGGTGTCTCAGGCTGTCTTATTATCAAAGGTACAGACCTTTCTGCTGGTCGTCAGGTTGGCTTTGCAGCTTGTCTTGCCGGTGTCTTAATTCAGAGAGGCGACTATACTGGTCGGCTTTACAAGAGCATCCCAGAGATGAACATGTTTGTTGTTCTTCTTATTGTTCTTGTTGTTGGAGCCATCTTTGGTCTTATAAACGGTTTGATTATTGCAAAACTTAAGGTTCCACCCTTTATTGCAACTCTTGGAACCCAGACCATCATTTATGGTATTGCACTTATCTTTACAGATGCTCAGCCAATTGGCGGTTTTCAAAGTAGTTACATCAAGCTTATCACGGGAAGAATTGGTAGCGTAAAGGGTTTTAACATTCCATATCTTTTGTTCGTTGCTATTGCCTTTGGTGTTCTGTTCTGGTTTATCTTTAACAAGACCACTCATGGTAAATACATGTATGCAATTGGAGGAAACGAAGTTGCTGCTGAGGTTTCTGGTGTAAATACAGGTAGAGAGATTATTTTAATCTATACCGTTTCTGGTCTTATGTATGCTCTGGCAGGTTGGATTCTTGCTGCCAAGTCTGGTGGTTCTTCTGCATCCATGGGCTCAGGTTACGAACTTGAGGCCATTGCTGGTTGTACAATTGGTGGTGTTTCAACCACCGGTGGTATTGGTACGGTTCCTGGAATTCTTATTGGTGTCTTGGTTTTTGAAGTCCTAAAGATTATCCTTCAGTTCCTTGGCGTAAACCCATACTACAACTACATTGCACAGGG
>CAVCYP010000091.1:0-2919 GCA_963606545.1 Sphaerochaetaceae bacterium | reverse complement strand
GTATCGGGATTGGGGAGGCTTGCCGAGTATTATGCGCACGGCAGAAGGAAGATTACTAAAGTTATTCCTAATAATGATTTTACTTTGACTGTTACTTTTGGTAATGGAGAAAATAGGTGTTATGACATGAAGCCCTTTCTGAAAAAGGGAACTGTAATCAAACTTTTATCTTCTGGGACATGACCTTGCAGCGCTTCTTGTAGAAGGCAATTCCGTAAGTCCAGATATCGTAACGGCCGTCATTGATGAATGCGTCTGCGTATCTTTTTTCAGATATCTGCTTCAAGGCCTCCTGGCAGGCTTCTTCCAGAAGAGTGAACTTATCCCTGCTTTTTATCTCGATAATTAAGCCTATGTTAGGATTGTTGGTTTCAACTGTGATATCTGGAAGTCCATCTCCCGATTCTCTTTGAGAGTGAGTGCCCCAAGTTGGGTTCCCAAGTAGAATACCACAGAGAAATGCTTGATAAAACTTTTCTTTCTCTTTTTCCGAACCTTTGGGGTCAAAGATGCTAATAGTACTAGATAGGAAGCCGTTAAGAATCTTCTCAATTGTTTCCGCATCACCTTCTGTCAATGCTTTCCAAAGCGGATCCAGGGTTTTCTTTTCTTTTTGGACATTGGCCTTGAACCACTGTCTTATTTGAGTTCTGTAGACTTCCTTTACTTCCTCATTGGGAATTCTAAGCCTATAGATGCCGTTATCTGGCTTTCCAACGAGGGTAAGATAGCCCGTTGTGAAGAGTACACTCCACAGGTTATCGATTGTGGTGTCCAGTTCTCCATATGTAAGCTCAAGGTGGATTTCTTTTTCAATTGTCTCACCGGAGAGGAGCAGTTCAAGTTCATCACGCGTTGATTGGTCTGCCTTGTCAATGAAGCGTTTTACCAGTCCGTTACCGCTTGAGTTAATCCAGTAAGATTGTGGAGCTGCATCACTCTCATGACGGAGCCTATCAACATGGTTGATTACATCCCATGGACAGTAGACGTCTGCATCTCCAAATCTGTAGCCGTCATACCATTTCTTCAATTCAGGCATATGAGACTGAAGGTCATAATATTCAAGCATTGTTTTTACTTCATCTTCAGTGAAACCAAACTCCTCGTCAAAGCGTACGTCTGTGATGGAAAGAACCTTAAAGTTGTTGATTCCCGTGAAGATACTTTCCTTGCTTACCCTCAAGCATCCTGTAAGAACCGCAAATTCAAGATAGTCATTTGACTTTAACGCCTCTCCAAAGAGCCCTCTAATGAGAGAGACCATTTCATCGTAATAACCATTCTGGAAGGCCTTATCTAGAGGGACATCATATTCATCAATGAGGATGATGCTCTTTTGGCCATAGTGCTTATACAGAAGCTTCGAGAGAATTTTCAACGAGAATTTAAGCTGAGTAAGCGATGATGATAAGCTTATGTCATTCATGGATACTAACGTCTTATAAGAAGTTTTTTCTTCATTATTCAGTTTGTCGTCATCTTTGAGAAAAGAAAAACGCATCACCTCACTTCTAATTAATTCAATGAGGCTGTATGCTGCTTCTTCATAATTCCTGCCTTCAGCGCCCTTCAAAGTTATAAAGATGACAGGATATTTTCCCATGTATTTATCACAGAGGTCTTTACGAGAGGATATATATAGGCCGTCAAAGAGATTTCTGTCTGCTTCTATCTCAAAGAAGGAGCGTAACATACTCATATTGAGGGTCTTTCCAAATCTGCGGGGACGTGTAAACAAACTTACCTTATTGCCACCTTCAAGGAGTTCTTCAATAAGCTTAGTCTTGTCAATATAATAGTATTTCCCATTTCGTATTTCACTAAAGTTCTCAATACCAACAGGAAGCATCAGTCTCTTCTGCATGTCTCACTCCTCACCTGTGAATAATACACTACTTCTTCCTTATCCCTCAACGGTTTGTGTTGTAATTTGGTTAGAAACTCAAAAGTCTAAGGGAAAAGTAATGGTAGGGCCAGTTCTTTATGCTTAGTTGCGAAGTTGGTTGGAAAGTGTTATAGTTTGAGTATCGGGATTTGAACTTCTGCTTGCAGCCGTATCTGCTAAAGGAAGAGTTGGACCTGGGATGGTCTTTTTTCTTTTTTAGGCCCGTGAGGGGCGCAATCCAGAGAGTTTGAATTTAAGAGTATCGGTCTGTACTGATAGAATGCTGAGGACGTGGAGTTGGTCCGTATTGCCAGCGTCTTGAAAGAAGTGGCTAAAAAGGAGGAGTATGGGTGTTGTGCATCCAAAAGAGCCGTCTGAGCTTGCAAGAAAGACGTTTTCTGGGATGGTGGTGATGAACTATTATCCTGCAGTTTCCAAGGAGACCATGGAAAGAGTTCTGGAGAGGCAAAGAAAGGCTAAGCAAGAGGCGGAACTGAAGGCTAAGCAGGAAGCTGAGGGGGAAGTGAGCAACTAGGCTGATTTTCTAATTGGGGTGGGGATTCTTTCAAGGGGCTGTAGCAAAAGTCAGGTTGATTGGATGGAATTAGGAAAAATTAAAATAGGGCACGAGCCTAAGAAATATCGGGATTTAGAGGTTGGGAGATTGAAAAAAATCGGGATAGAGGAGAGGGCCAGATGTGGGATAGCTTGGCGTGGGTTGAGCAGTTTAGGATGGCTAGTGAGAGCAGGGATGTGGCGCTGCTGTTTAAGCGGGTTTTTGAGGAGCCGGCTTATAAGGGGGCGTTTGAGAGGGTGATTGTAGGGTGAAACGGACGATAAATTTGGTATTTCGTACGAATTTGTTGTAATGCTCGTCTGATTTTGGTATAATTAGTGATTAATGACTGAGGAAGGAGCTGGTTTGTGACAATTACTGCTACAGAACTGAAAAGCAATTTGGGAAAGTATCTTCTGCTTGCAACAAAAGAGGATATTTTTATCACTCGTAACGGCAAAGTTGTTGCTAAACT
>CAVCYP010000090.1:0-3127 GCA_963606545.1 Sphaerochaetaceae bacterium | reverse complement strand
GGCCTTTAAGAGCTTCAACAGCAGATATCCCGCTCTTTCCTTCAGAGCTCTTTCCTTCAAACTCAAGCTTAATATCCAAATACTGCACAATAGCATCTAGGAAGTCTTGAGGCTCATCATTACTGTGAGCTTCAAGAAAAACATTGAGTTCCTTCACATGAAGAATATCCTCAAACTTCTTGTACAAAAACTTTGGAATAAGCTTTCCAAGCGTTGGACTTACTCTAGTTGCAAGTGCTTTGATATTTATAGGCAAAAACTTGGAATCATCCTTACCTTGTTCCTGCTCTTTTCCCTGCTCTTTTCCCTTCTCTTTCTCTTCCATCTTTTCACCAAAAAGCTAAAAACTTCCTCTATTATACAATATGATTAGAAAGCTACAAAACAAAATTTAGCAAAAAGGAGCCTTGCACATATGAAAACCTCTAGGAATACATCAATAAAGACCCACATCAAAAGATTTTTTCTTTCAGTTTGTTTTCTTTTCTTATCCCTTTCAATGCTTACTGCAGAGTCACTATTCTCCTTTGACCCACTACCAGCTGCGCCACTTTACACGGAAGCCACTGCAGATCCCTACTCTTTTTCTACGTATGTCCGGATTTTATCCGCTTTAGACAATAATCAACGACCCAACAAGGTTAAATCTGTAGTAATTGAACACGACCGTGCAGACACAACCGGCGCCAACGACAGGGCTTTTTATACACTTCTTCCTTACTCTGAATCAGCCCTTTTACAAGACAACAAAAACTACATAAACATGAAAACCGCCGTTTCCTTAGGCCTCTTCAGGGTCCGCTTTAACGGCAAAGACGGAATTCCAGCCTTGGACTTTGAAGTTAACCTTGCCGGTTACATCAACACCGTTTTCAACCTATTTGGCGGAACCGATACCCTAGATTTTGACGGCTCCTATTTCCTTGGTAGCTCCCTACGAATTGCAGACACGGTCACCTTCCGCTTTGGTCTACATCACTTCTCTGGCCATTATGGCGACGAAATGATAGCAGACTACTACAAATACAATGAGGTTGACAACTCATCTATCTACAACTCCAGCGCCTTATTTAACTACGCAAAAACCCACTCAGACGCCAATGAGGCCAAAGAATACTACCTCAGCGGACCTGTCGAATACGTACGTGACAACTCCTGGCTGCTTGCCATCTCTGCCAACCTCCCCTACGGCTTTAGAATCTACACAGAGGCCGAGCTTCCTCAAAATCCAAGCTGGTTGAGACCTTTTGTCCACGTGCCAGCAGATTATAAAAACAAATCAAAAAATGGCTCAGAGAGCTTAATAGAACAAATTGGCAACAGCGAATCAGTTCCTGAAGCCCAACTGGAAGAAGAAGAGAACCTCAAAAGAACTTCAGACGGTAGCTACAAAGCTTGGAGAATCCATACCGGGCTAGAATGGCGCATTAATGTTGGTTTTGGCGCAATCTTTGCAGCTGCAGATGTTCAATTTCATCAAGACGGGCAAACTCTACATGAAATTGGCAGCTACAACAAAAAAAATCCTTGGGAAGTTGAAATCACCGTTGGCGGTGGCCTTGAATTAGGAAATATCCTAGAGGGCAAAAAAACAGTAAGAATTGAAGCTTACTACCACAATGGCAGAGTTCCAGCCACCCAGTGGTTCTATCAAAGAATGTCTTGTATAATGGTTGGCGTTGGAATTAACTAATAAAAAAGGGCCACCCCGGCACGTTTAATGCCATCAGGTAGCCCCAAAATCAAAACTGACTAAAACTTAGAGAAGTGTGCAGTTCTTATCAAACTCAACTGTTCCCTTGTAGTTCTTAATTGTTCCAGCAACAGTAATTGTGTCACCAACAGCAAGGTTAGCAACGCCATCGCCGGTGAGTCTGTAGCACTGAACCACCATGTCTTCAAGACCGTTAACAACAATGTTAACAGTAATATTGCCATACTGCTCACTATAAGCTGTAGGAATAGCTGTGATAACACCACTGAGAGTTCTTGTACCTTCAAGAGCAGCACCTGTTTCAAGAGCGTAAGCTGCCTTGAGAGTCTTGAGGTAGTTGTAAGCCTTTGCATCTTTAAGAAGGACGCAGTTCTTATCAAACTCAATAGTTCCCTTGTAGTTCTTAATTGTTCCCTGAACAACAATTGTATCACCAATAGCAAGAGTTGCAACGCCATCACCACAGAGTCTGTAGCACTGGACAGTTCTTGTGTCGCCAACAGGAATCATGTCAACAGTGATGTTGCCATACTGCTCGCTGTAAGCTGTAGGAATAGCTGTGATAACACCAACAAGCACCTGTGTCTCTTTCATGGACTCGCCAGCAGCAAGAGCATAGGCAGCGTCAACGACAACAGCCTGATCTGGGATATAACCCATACCAACTAAGGTTGGCTTATTGAACTCAATTGTTCCCTTGTAGTTCTTGATAGTACCAGTGACAGTAATTTCATCACCAATAGCAAGAGCTTCAACGCCATCACCAGAGAGTCTGAAGCACTGGATAAGGTTGTCAGCCATGCCACCAACCTGAATATCAACAGTGATGTTTTTATACTGTTCGCTGTAAACTGTAGGAATAGCTGTGATAACACCAGTAAGGGTGACAGCCTTGCTCATGGACTCGCCATCAGCAAGCTTGTAAGCGTTAAGAACAATCTCTTCCATTGAAGGATCTGCCTGACCCTGTGGGAGAATGTGCTTAATCTCAAGCTCAAGAGAATCACCAGTATTAGGATTGGTGACAACTCCCTTGAGGATGTAGTGAATCTCTGCAGGAGCATCTGTTGCAATCTTAATTGTAACAACATGGTTCTCGCCTGGAACAACCTTAGCATACTCAGTATCAACTGACCAAGCAACTGGATACTCAACACCCTTAATTGTGACAATGTCTGTTACTGTGTAATCAGCAGGTGTGCGGGTTTCTGGATTGCTCTTTGTGCTGGTGTCAAACAGCTCCTTAAGATATGTTCTAGCAGATTCAAGAGCCTGAGCTTCCTTGGCTGCAGCAGCCTGAGCTGTTGCTTGGTCAAGAAGAACCTTGATATCCTGAATTGACATCTTATCGATATCCTTCACGTTAACTTCAACAGCACTCTGTGCAAAGGCCATTGATGCAACCAAACAAAC
>CAVCYP010000089.1:0-3170 GCA_963606545.1 Sphaerochaetaceae bacterium | reverse complement strand
TGCTTTTCTAAATCATGATCAAGCTGTTTAATTGAAGTTATGCTGATTACTGCATCACAGACTGTACACTTCACTACGGTTGAACCTGCTGCTGTGCAGGTTGCGGCTGTTGTTACTGGAGTACCTTCTGTATGGCCTTTGGCGGCAATTTCCTCAGTCGTAGTGTTATCACATCTTGTACACTTAATAGTTTTGGAACCTTTTTCTGTACAAGTAGCTGCTTTAACTATTGTTTCAGTTCCCTTAAAGTTGTGCCCTAATTTAGTCAGAGTCTTTTCAACCTTTTTATCATTACAGACAGAGCAAATCTTATACTCTTCCCCATCTTTCTCGCACGTTGCTGCTGTAGTCTTAAGCTCTCCGTATGAGTGACCTTTGGCTGCAATTTCTTCATAGGTTGTGTAGTTACAGCCTTCACGCTTACATTTTTCATATGCGTCCCAGCCAACTTCCGTGCAAGTTGCTGCCTGTGCGGCAACCTCCACTTTATCATGCCCTAAAGCGGCAACCTTCTCCGTCTTTGTTTCTCCACATTGGCACTTAAAAGTCTTAACGCCTTCTGTGGTACAAGTTGCCGCTGTGGTAATAGTACCTTCGTCAAACTTGTGAACATGGATTTCATCTTGATTACAGGAAACAAGAAGAACCAATGCAATGAGTAAAAATAGAGCAATTTTTTTCATTTTCCCCTCTCCTTTGTTTACATGAGGCACACAGAATACAGCCAAGCAACACCCCGCAGGACTGCGTGAAACCTCAATATAACAAGCCTACCATGGGGGGGGTAAAAACGCAAGTTAAATTTTAGTAAAGAATTAAATAAGGCTGCACTTTCCTTTTTTGCAGTTCGTTTGTATATTCTCCTTGCAATTAAAATCTAATCTTGGGAGGAAGATTATGAGTGAAATAATTCTTAATGAAACCAACTTTGAAGAAGAAGTTATTAAAAGCGATATCCCTGTTCTTGTCGATTTTTGGGCAACCTGGTGTGGCCCTTGCAGAATGATTGCCCCACTGATTTCGCAGCTTGCTGAAAAATATGAAGGCAAAATTAAAGTCTGCAAGGCAGATGTTGATGAAAATGCAGAGCTTGCAACTTCCTACGGAGTCAGTAGCATCCCAACCCTTCTTATCTTTAAGGATGGTGAAGTTGTGGCCCAGAGAATTGGCTCTGCCAGTCTACCGGTTCTTGAAGCCTTTGTTGCTGACAATCTGTAGCCAATAGGGTTTAGTGAACACTGATTAGGATAAAAAAAGACCATTGCGTGAGAGTCTTAAACTCAAATGCAATGGTCTTTGTTTAAGAATTAACAGCTAAGCGCAATCACTTTGCAGCCTTGAGGTTCTTCTCAAGGGTGTCAAGCATGTCTGAAAGCTCCTTAGGAAGCTTGTCGCCAAACTGTGGGTAGTAGTTGTTGCGAATATCGTCAACTTCTTTGAGCCATCCGTCAACATCAACAGCAAGGAGCTGCTTCATGTCTTCTTCAGTTACGCCCTCAGGTCTGTCAATAGCATCGACTGTTGGCATGATACCAATTGGAGTATCAACTGTCTTTGCTGTACCGTCGCAGCACTCAAAAATCCACTTGAGGACACGGCTGTTGTCGCCGTAGCCTGGCCAGAGCCACTTGCCTTCTGGAGTCTTGCGGAACCAGTTGACATAGAAAATCTTTGGAAGAAGGCTCTGATCCTTTGCAGCCTTACCAACATCGAGCCAGTGCTTGAAGTAGTCGCCAGCGTTGTAGCCAATGAAAGGCTTCATAGCCATTGGGTCACGTCTTATGCCGCTTGCAACGTCAAGTGTAGCTGCTGTGACTTCAGATCCAACAATAGAGCCAAGGAAGGTTCCATGGGTCCAGTTTCTAGCCATGTGTACCAATGGGATTGTACTAGGACGTCTGCCACCAAAGAGGATAGCTGATACAGGAACTCCGTGTGGGTCATCCCACTCTTTTGCCAAGGTTGGGCACTGATAAGCAGGTGCTGTGAATCTTGAATTTGGATGTGCAGCTGGTTTCTGCTCTTTATCGGCCTTGTTCTGGATCCATTCGTTTCCGTGCCAGTCAATGAGCTTGCCCGGAGCGTCGTAGCCAATGCCTTCCCACCAGATGTCTCCGTCTTCTGTAAGAGCGACGTTGGTGAAGATTGTGTTCTTGGATGCAGCTGCAAGAGCGTTGTAGTTGCTCTTTGCGGAGGTGCCAGGTGCAACGCCAAAGAAGCCGGTTTCAACTGCCATAGCGTAGAGTCTGCCGTCTTTGCCGTAGCGGAGCCATGCAATATCGTCAGAAAGGGTTTCAACCTTCCAGCCTGGAATTGTAGGAATAAGCATAGCCAAGTTTGTCTTTCCACATGCACTTGGGAAGGCTGCTGTGATGTAGCGAACCTTGCCTTCTGGGCTTGTGAGCTTGAGAATAAGCATATGCTCTGCGAGCCAGCCTTCATCTCTAGCAAGAACTGTAGCAATTCTAAGAGCAAGGCACTTCTTACCAAGAAGAGCGTTTCCACCGTAACCTGAACCATAGGACCAAATTTCTCTTGTCTCTGGGAAGTGAGCAATGTACTTGTGATCCATGTCAGCGCAAGGCCAAATACCATGGTCAGACTCGCCTTCTGCAAGAGGCTTACCAACTGAGTGGTAGCATGGGACGTATTCGCCATCTGTTCCAAGCTGATCAAGAACGTTATAACCAACACGAGTCATGATAATCATGTTGCAAACAACGTATTCGCTATCTGTAAGCTCAATACCAATCTTTGCAAATTCTGAACCAACTGGGCCCATTGAGAAAGGAATAACATAGAGGGTACGACCCTTCATGCAACCCTTGTAAAGAGCTGTCATTGTCTTCTTCAATTCGTGTGGTTCAATCCAGTTGTTGGTTGGACCTGCATCTTCCTGCTTTAAGCTGGAGATATAGGTTCTTTTCTCTACACGAGCAACATCAGAAGGATCTGAACGGAAAAGTACGCTGTGAGGCTTCTTTTCTTCATTCAAGCGAGTTGCAAGACCACTTTCCACCATCTGGTTAATCAAGGAATCATATTCTTCCTTGGAACCACTACAGACATGGATTTTCTCAGGGGTAGCAAGAGCAGCAAAGTCTTCTATCCACTTTTTGAGACCAGCATGTTTGATTTCGTTGACTGTCATTAAAATATTCTCCTTTGAG
>CAVCYP010000088.1:0-3176 GCA_963606545.1 Sphaerochaetaceae bacterium | reverse complement strand
TTGTTCCTCTCAGCCCATCCAAGAAATATCGGGATTTGGGCAGGCGGGATAGAGTGGAAGCGTCTGGAAAATGATTTTATTTGGAGGGTGGCGTACTTTTTGGGGCGATTCCTCCAACTAAAGACGTCCATAACAAGTGGCTGAAGAATGATGACCAGCTGAGATTTTAGATTTTCATCGTCTAATATCTATGTTAGACTTTTCCTGTATGGAACAGGGCAAAGACTTACTACAACCAATACAGACCTCTGGTGACATTAGAGCCAAGATATACACAATTCGTGGTGTGCAGGTAATGCGGAATTCTGATTTGGCTGAGATATATGGGTATGAAACCAAGAATTTTAATCGTCAGGTGAAAAATAATATTGAGAAATTTCCTGATGATAGGATGTTTCAATTAAATCAAAATGAAGTAGAGCAAATATCGAGGTGTAAAAATTTCACCACGATAATGCAAGTCAATGCTTATTGATGGAAGTAAAACGGTGATGCGATGGAACCGATTATTAGAGAAATAGAAGTAAAAAGCGTAATTACTAAAACGGACCTCCCTGGTTGTGATTATGCCGTGAACCCATATGTTGGCTGTACACACGGCTGCAAATATTGCTATGCAAGCTTTATGAAACGGTTCACAAATCATCCAGAGGACTGGGGTACATTTCTTGATGTAAAGTATTGGCCTGTGATAAAAAATCCGGAGAAGTATGCCGGCAAGGAACTGTTTATTGGATCGGTCACTGATCCGTACAATCCACAGGAGAAGATTTATGAGAGGACACGCGCTTTGCTCCTGCAACTTAAAGGAAGTGGAATCAAACTGAGCATCCAAACAAAATCAGATTTAGTACTGCGAGATGCCAACCTTATAAAAACCTTCCCGGATGCAAGTGTGGGCTTTTCTATTAATACGCTGGACGAGAATTTCAAAAACGATATGGACTATGCTGTCAGCATAGAAAGACGTCTTGCAGCGATGAAAGCACTACATGATGCGGGAATCAGAACTACCTGTTTCATATCTCCAATTTTCCCAGGCTTAACGGATGTGACCACTATCATTGACAGGGTGAAGAATCAGTGTCAGCTTGTGTGGGTGGAAAACTTGAATCTTAGGGGTAGCTATAAATCGGTTATTATGAATTATATTCGGGAAAAGCATCCGAACCTTGTTCCGCTTTATGAAGAAATCTATATACAGGGAAACCGTCAGTATTGGGAGACTTTGGAAGGCTTCATAAAGGATTACGCATCAAGGAATGACCTGGAATATGTTCGAAATGAAGACAGCAGGAAAAAGGCATTTGACGAGCCTCCGACAGTCGTAAATTATTTTTATCACGAGCAAGTGAAGAAGTCTGCCAAGAAACAATAGAATTTTTGTTTTAAGAGGAAAATTACAAAAGATAATTACATGAAGTAAGAACCCTGAAGATATTGATAGCATTTTATAGCGGCTTAAAAAAATAAATAACCACTCAGCGTTAACTGTGGAGGCAACTATGGCTCCAAGATTTTGCCCAGCTTAAGGATGCGGTCGTCAAGTCATTAAACGAATACCTATCCAACAAGGAGAAGGTTATCGTCAACCTAGATTGCCTTATGCTTAGCCTGTATTCTGTATCCGATTTAGAGCGCGAGCTTGAAGGCGAGATAGCTCGTTGAAAAAACTGCAGACTGCAGATGGAGCAGGTGATTGAGGTTCTTCGTGAAGCAGAGAGGCAGATTTTCGAGTTCTATGTGCATTGGGCTGGACAGAAAGCATTTGGAAAATATCGGGATAGGGGGTAAGATGTGGGGGAGGACGTGCGGGAAGGAAGATGCGAGAGAAAGATTTGAGCGCTTTTTACGCGGGGCAGCTGAAGGAGAATATCCTGGGGTTTTGGCTGCCGCGGTGTGTGGATAAGGAGTTTGGCGGGTATTTGAATTGCTTTGACAATAGGGGCGAGCGCTTGGTTTCGTATGATAAGTACACGTGGAGCCAGGGGCGGTTTCTGTGGCTTTTCTCAAGGCTTGCTACCACGCCTGTGAAGATTTTCTCGGCAGAGGAGCGGAAAAGTTTTTTGGATTTGGCTGGCTCTGGCGCGAAGTTTCTTAGAGCGCATTGTCTTATGGGCAATGAAGTTAAGTGCGTTTTTCTGATGGATAGACAGGGCGCGCCCAAAGAGGTCTCCCCAGGCGCTCCTCTAGATATGAGCATCTACGCCGATTGCTTTGTCGTCCTTGGCATGAGCGCCTACTCCTACGCCGCCTCAGACCGCGAGGCCTTCCAGTTCGCTTTGACCCTGTACGAGTCCATAAAGCAGCGAATTTCCTCGGGCGACTTCCGGACCCTCCCGTACCCGCTCTCCCCACGCTTCAGAGCCCACGGCATCCCGATGATTCTTTCCAACACCGCTAGGGAACTTCTGCGTGCTTCCGATGTTTTTGATTGTGCTGTTAGTGCTTTGCTGAAAAAGGACCTTTGGTTCTATTCCTCAGACATCCTTGAACACTTTGTTGATGAGAATGATGTGCTTCACGAGATAATTACCAGTGACAACAAATTCTTTGCGCAACTTCTTGGACAGCATCAAAATCCTGGCCACACCATTGAAGACGCCTGGTTCCATTTGGATGCGGCTGAAGTGTGTAATAATTTCAAATATAAAGAAAAAATCTTTAGGATTGTGAAGAAGGCCCTTTCCAATGGCTGGGATGAGGAATATGGTGGCCTTCTCCATTTCTGTGGCGTAAACGGAGGGCAACCTCTGGGGCCAAATGATGGCCTAGAAACCGAGCCAATGTCCCTTCAGCTCTCCGGCTGGGCCGATAAACTTTGGTGGGTTCATTCGGAGGCTCTCTACACCACCTTACGGTGCTATTATGAAAGTGGTGATGCTGAATTTCTGCAGTGGTATGACAAAATTCAGCATTATGTCTTTGATATTTTTCCTAACTCGGATGCTTCTATTGGTGAATGGATCCAGATTAGAACCCGGGACGGTAGTCCGCAGGAAAAGGTCGTTGCCCTTCCTGTCAAGGACCCTTTCCACATTGCCAGGAACTTCCTGCTGATTCTTGAACTACTAGAAGGTGTTGCAGGTGTGATTACATGACTTTTGGGGTCATCTTGCGGTGCCCTTTTTGTGCTGTTGGTGTGTGCCAATGCGTTGATTTTTGACTGAAATAGG
>CAVCYP010000087.1:0-3436 GCA_963606545.1 Sphaerochaetaceae bacterium | reverse complement strand
TTGGCTCAAGTGCTGGAACAACTGCACGGTCAAAGATTTGTTTGAAGTAATCTTTGGATTTATCAGTAGAAGAATATTCCACTTTCTTAGGCTTTACACAAATGTCTTCAAACTTAAAACCATTGCCAGAGAATGATAAATCATCATTCTCGACTTCAGCATTTATAGACTGCATCAAGTATGTTAAAATACAGTTTCTTTTTCCCTCTTCGCTTTCTCTAAACCTTGGATCTGCTTTAATTTTAGGCGGAGACTTTTTATTCTTCTCTTTCGTCTCCTTTTTTACAATAGCTCCACTGAAGATAAGATGATATTTAGCCCTAGTTTCAGCAACATATAAAATGCGTTTTGCTTCTGCATTTTCCTTGGCATTGCGCTCGGCTTCATCAATTTTGTAAATTGGGTTCTTAAACTCTTCCTTGCTTGTATGCTCAACATACCGCATAAACAACTTGCCGTCTTTAATTACATTCTCAGGTTTGGTGCCCCCTGGATCCCTTGCGCCAGACTGCATGTCTGCTACAATGACAACCTTGAAAGCCAATCCTTTAGATTTATGAATAGTCATTATCTGAACTCCATCAATCTTCTCTTTAAAGACAGAATCCATTTCAATTTTGTCTGTAGAATTTAATAGTGGCCTAAGGTAATCTAAGAAGGAAACTAAAGACTCGCCATTGTTATCATAATCAACCGCAATAGTATAGAGGTTATCAAAATCGTCTAAGTATGAACGGTTGAGCTCTTTGGATAGCATATAATCCCTATAACCCATATCGTACCAAAGATAATCAATAACCTTGCAAATTGAGCCGGTGGCTATTACATCTTTTAAATCCTCAAGCCTCTTTTCTGCTATTTCTAAGCTAGAACTTAGAGCTTCAGACAAAACCAAGGTTTTGTCCTCAAGTGGCCATTTATAGTTAAGAATCTGCTCAATTTCATCATCTTTTAATGAACAGAAAGGTGATTTTAAATAGGCGGCAAAGCTAATCTTATCGTATGGGAAAACACAGTACTGAAGTGCATTGTAGAAATCATTTACAATATTGCCTTTCATTAGAGATCGGGCTTCAGTGACGGTGTAAGGGATATGTTGCGCGGTTAGAGCCTGCTCAAAGAGAGCCTGATGTGAGCCAACTTTAAGCAAGAGACCAATCTCGTTTGGGCGAGGAGGACGCAAAACTGGGTTACCAGAGGAGTCTTTCTCCTTGTCATCAGGGACCAAGAACGAGCCATGAGAACAGTTTGGAGAACAAATATCTTTGATAAAAGCAGCTAGAACGTTGGCTTCAGCTTCCCTATTTTCAAACTCAGCTTCATCGCTAGTTTCGTCGTAGTCAGAGTCTTTAACGCCTAAATCTGGATGCAAAAGCACAATTCTGCTTTGCAAGCCTGGTGTGGCAGGCCTTGTGTCAAGAGCCAAGTAATTAGCTTCAAATGAGGTTGAATTGCTTGGGGATTGAGAATTTGAAGTTTCCATTATTCTTGGAAACGTTTCATTGCAGAAATTAATAATTGAAGGTTCGCTTCTCCAGTTGCGTTTAAGCTGGATGGGCTCTGGGCAAAGCTCATTGCAAAGACGTTTAAAGACAGTGACATCGGCGCCGCGGAACTTGTAGATGCTTTGTTTTTCGTCTCCAACTAGGAAGATTTTGTTTGGGCAAAGGTTTTCTTTGACAGGAATACCTTCTTCATCACAAACATGAGAATCCAATTTTTCGCTCAGAAGATAGAGAAGCTTTCTGTAGTCATCATTATTGTCTTGGAACTCATCAATCATGATATTGTCAAACTTAGCTTTATAAAAATCTCTAACCGATGAATTTTCTTTGAGAATTTTGATTGCAAGTTGCATGACATCCCCAAAGGAGAGAACACCAGCAGCACGCTTTGCATTAAAGATTTCTTGTTCGTATTCTTGGACAAGTTTGTAAAGAAGACCTAGTACCTGGATGTGGTTATCATTACTACTAATATCAAGAAGCTCTTTGTATTCTCTACCTTCCTTTTGGGTAAGTTTAAGAGTTGGCACTATTGTTTCTTGAGCTTGTGCAACAATCTGTTGAGTAGCAGTAAGACACTCTTTGATAGCGTCATCTGTAAAGGGTTTTGCTATATTCAAGAAGTTGTAGCCAATGTCTCTGAAAATTGCTTCAACGTCATTTACTTTCAAGTAAGTATGAAGTTTTTTTACAGAAATAAGGGATTTGTGTTTTTTCAACAGCTTATCCACAATTGCATTGGACATGGCTTCAAAGTCTTCTTTGTCTTGAATTCTGAAGTCTACCGGAACTCCTTGATGAACGGCATCACGGCGAACAATTTCAGAACAGAAGCTATCCACCGTGGAGATGGTAACCTCGCTGAATTTCTTCATGTCTTGATCCCTTACAAGGCCTTCCTCATGACCTTTTTGAAGAAGCTCATAGATTCTGCCTTTCATCTCAGCGGTAGCTTTTTTTGTGAAGGTGATGGTTAAAATCCGGTCGACAGGCGTTCCTTGGGCTACCATTCGTAAAAATCTATAAGAAAGAACAGTGGTTTTTCCAGAGCCGGCACCGGCTGCAACAACGCAGTTATTGGTCTCCATTACAGCCTGGCCCTGAACCGTCAAGGAGCCGTCAGCCTCCCTCAACTTCATACCGTGGTCTTCGCAAAATTTGAAAAATTTATCATTCATAGCTGTCATACCGTCTGAAACCCCTTTCTGCAGAGACTATAAAATGGACAATTTTTGCAGGAATCCACATCCTTTGGCCTTGGGGCAAAATCCTGCTTCTTTACAATTCTGTCCAATTCTTTAACTCTTTTCTTATAGTTTTCTTCCACAAATTCCGTTTTATCGCTTTTAGGCGCTGGATCTGTGGAAACACTATTTTCATCATAGAAAAAATTATTATAGGCTCTGTTGTACCCAAACTTAGGCCAAACAAAGAGGAACTTACCTGCTTCAAACGAATAAAAGGCCCCTATCTCAGGCCGCTTGCCAAAATGACTATCTTTTTCCAGCATTTTAGCGTAAATTGCCACCTGAAGATTACACTTATCCAAAGAGCCCCCGTGATGCTTTGAAGCGTCTTTTTTCAAATCAATTACAGCCAAATCCCCATCACCGTCTTGCAAAATACAGTCCATTCGCCCTTCAAATTGAAGTCCAGTCCCCTCCGGTATAATTGCAGGCGCCGTGTATTCCTTTGCCTTAAAGTCCATTCCACCAAGCTTTCTAGCCGTATAATTATCGAGATTTCTATCATTTTCCGTCTCTTCAAAACAGCCTATGAGCTTTGGAAGCAGCCCAGAGTACCTATGCCTAATATACGCCACATGCACGCTATCTGTTGCCTTGGCTGTTTTCTCGTACTCCTCCACAACTTGGTCAAAAATCTCCTGAAGTCCATCTGCCTTGATATTATCAAGCGTCTTGGCCTTCTTC
>CAVCYP010000086.1:0-3483 GCA_963606545.1 Sphaerochaetaceae bacterium | reverse complement strand
TCTCATCTGGAACTCTAATGTCAAATTCCTCTTCAAAACCACCAACAAGGTCAAGGATATCCATGCTGTCAGCCTTAAGATCATTAACAAAAGATGATTCCATAGTGATAGAATCCTCATCAACTGCAAGCTTGTCAGCGATGATAGCCTTCACTTTGTCAAAAATTACGTTCTTATCCATGAATTAGTCCTCCGGATTGATAATCTGCTCACCCTTGTAGTATCCGCACTGTGGGCAAACACGATGTGGCAGAATAAGCTGTCCGCACTTTGTGCACTTAGAAAGAGTTGGAGCCTGAAGCTTCATGTTTGCTGACTTTCTTGCAGCAGCTTTTGCCTTTGATGTCTTATATTTTGGTGTAGCCATATTGTACCTCTATAATTAAATTTATTTTTTTACAACATTGTGAGAATATAGAAAATCCATGTTTAAGTCAACACTTTTATATATTTAGATATGCGCGCGCGTATCTGCGCTAAGTTTAGTGTTTAGAGCTTCAATAACAATCTGAGGAACCATAGAAGAAATGTCTGCACCAAAGGTTGCTAACTCCTTAATTGTTGAGCTTCTTACAAGAGAATAATTAGGGTTAGTTGGCATAAAAAGCACCTCAATTTCAGGACAAATTTGCTTATTCATTTCAGCAAGTTCAAACTCATAACCAAAGTCATTCTGAGATCTGACTCCACGAATCATAATTCCAACATTTGCCTTCTTTGCAAAGTCAACAACAAGACCTGGCCAAACACAAACTACCACATTTTCATAGTCTTTAAGAATTTCTTCCAAAATGGTTTTTCTTTCTTGGGCAGTAAACATTGTTTTCTTTGCAATATTATCTGCTATAACAACATAGACCTTATCATACAAGACTGCGCTACGCTTGATAATATCAATATGCCCAAGGGTTGGAGGATCAAAAGTTCCTGGGAACATAGCATAATTAGTTCTCATTTTTTTGCTTCCTCAACCTGCTTTTTCATCCCAAGGAAAGCCTCATTAGATTCATATGGAATTCTAGTTTTAATTGTAAACTTGCCCTCAGCATCCTTTGTGACAACAGCAAAAGTTCCATGACCAATATAAGAAACACTATCTGGAGCCTGAACATTCTCTTGCTGTCTAAGCTTTTCCACCACGCAGTCAAAATGACTATAACCACCATTTGGCTCACTTATTGCTTCAGAAAATGTCTCAATAACCTGACCGCAAAGCTCACAGTTAGGTCTAGGCTCAACCACCTGAGGCACTTCAATATCTTCAAACTTAATATGTGTTTTCTCTACCTGTTTTTGTGTAATCTGAACTGGATTTGTAGGCTTTTTGCCCTTTTGTCTTCTTCTTTTCTTGTTTTCCACTAGAAAACTCCTTCATAGTAGGCAACCTCATTGCCTGTGACCCCTGCCACATCAAAACGCAGCTCAAGTTGCTTACCTTGCATGTAAACCTTATTCAAATAATCAATTGCAGTCAACTGGATACGTTTGCGCTTTTGCCCGTCCACCATGCGCCCCAGCTGGTCTTGCGTCCAACTGCCACACAATGATTTGACCTCCACAAAGCACAAAACCCCTTCCTTTTGCGCTATAACGTCTATCTCTCCCCCTCTACACCGATAATTTCTAGCTACAATCTCATAATTATTTCTCTCAAGATATTGAGCCACAAGATCCTCACAAAGTTTCCCTCTTTGGTTCATACAAAGTCCTCCAAAAATTTGCCTTATATAAATAAATACAAATTTTTGAATCAAATTGCTTAAGTTATGCCCAAAATAAAAAAGGAGCCTCAAAAGAAGCTCCCAAAAATGCGTAAACCCGCAAATGAAATATAGAATCAGACTCAGATTCCCTTGTGACCACGAATCTGCTCTGGAACCTTTGCTGCTTTACCAACTTTGTCTCTGAGGTAATAGAGCTTAGCTCTTCTGACACGACCGCGTCTTACAACCTCAACCTTCTCTACTCTTGGTGAGTGGAGAGGGAAAATTCTCTCAACGCCAACACCGTAAGAAATCTTTCTTACAATAAAGGTTCTTCTGATGCCAGAATTGTTCTTTGCAATGACAGTTCCTTCATAAACCTGAACTCTCTCTGTGGTTCCTTCAACAATCTTGAAGTAAACTTTGACAGTATCACCAACGTGGAAGTTCTCGGCATCCTGCTTCATCTGTTCTTGTTCAATAGCCTTAATTAAGTCCATTTTAAACCCCTTGGTCAATTAAATCTAAATTCATTTGTTTTAATAACTTACTAGTCTTTTCATCAAGGAGATCTTCCTTAATTGCCTTTTCCAGCAAGTCCGGCCTATTAGACAAAGTCTTTTCCAGCCGTTTTTGTAGCCTCCACTTCTCTATGTTGGCATGATGTCCGGAAAGTAAAATCTCAGGAACATCCATTCCTTCATAGGATTCTGGTCTGGTATATTGTGGGTATTCCAATAACGGACCAGTGAAGCTCTCCTCGTCAAGCGAAGAATCCGTGATAACTCCGTTTATAAGCCTGTAAACAGCATCAATTATCACCAGAGTAGCTACTTCCCCTGAAGATACTACGTAGTCGCCAATACTAATTTCGTCATCCACATATCGGTCTATAATCCGTTGGTCAATACCTTCGTAGTGACCACAGATGAAGACTAGGTTGGGTTCTAGGCTAAGTTCCCGCGCATAGTCCTGCGTCAACCGTTTGCCAGATGGCGAAGCGTACACGACACGCTTGTTTATGGCATCAACGTTGTTCAGTGCTTTGAATAGTGGTTCAGGCTTAATGACCATGCCTGCACCTCCACCAAAGGGTGAATCGTCACACTTGTGATGCTTATCAAGCGCATATTGTCGCCAGTCTATTAAATTATAGGTGACCAGCCCAGCCTTGACAGCACGTGCCATAATTGAATTCGTGAAGAAACCTTGGAGCATCTCAGGAAAGAGCGTTAGGACATCAATATTCATCCCAAAAGTTCCCTCTTTAGAAGTTTAATGGTTCCATTTTCCAGATCCACATCTGATACAAATATACCTTTCATATATGGTACCAAATATTTCTTTCCGTCCAAAGCAAGTACTTCAAGCAAGAGGGCCTGAGCACCTTCAATGGTAGAAACCACTTCTCCAACTTCTTCGTTCTCGTATACAAGCTTCATACCCGGAAGGTCTGCTATGTATACCTCTCCTTTGCCTAATTTACTGGCCTGTTGCCTGGGTACCAGAATGTCCCATCCAGAAATGAAGCGAGCATCTTCAGGACTATCAATACCTTTGAACTTAACCAGAAGCTCTCCAGAATGATTTTGAACCTGCTCAATCTCCACCTTTCTGCTCTTCCCCTCACGCTGAAGTGTAACTTCTTTAAGTGAAAAGAAATGTTTAAAGTCATCCGAATACGGTTTGACTCTAACAAAACCCTTCACCCCATGTGGGGCTCTCACAATTCCGGTTGCAAGGACCTGTTTCATACCCAATCAGTCCAGAATTTCAAGGC
>CAVCYP010000085.1:0-3484 GCA_963606545.1 Sphaerochaetaceae bacterium | reverse complement strand
TATCCTTCATTATTTTGTAGGCTTTCTTGTAATCTTCGTTGGAGATTTTGCCTTCCTTCTTCATCTTTAAAAGGACATACATGGTGGCAGAAAAGCCCTTCTGTCTTTGGGCTTGGTTTTCAGTAAATTTCATAAGACTTCTCCTTGGGGTTCTGTGTTTTGGATTGTGCTTTGGGTTTAAAGCGTGCTTTGATGTAGCAACTGTGACTGCAGTACTTTCTCTTCTTATTGCCATAGACTGTGAAGGTGGTGTTGCAAGCCGGACATATGAAGGTATAAAAGGCTTTTCTGTTAAGTAAGTCCGAATGCTCATGCCACCATATAAGGCCACAGGCTCTAGAGCAGAACTTGCGTCTTGGGTCTTGTGAAATGGGCCGGCTACAGTTTCTGCAGTACCCTATTGGCCTTTCTTGTATTTGGATTCCTTCTGTGTTGATAAAATGCCTGACAGTTCCAACAGATATACCAGTTCTACTTGAGATTGCTTTATAGCCTAAGCCAAACTCTCTGAGCTTTCTGACAAGCTCTTCTTCACTTGCTGTCATACCTTCCTCCTAGGTCTATAGGCGGTGGGTTTGGAGCAAATCCGAACTTGATTGAGAAATTTGTTAGAGTTTTTCATGTGCTGTCCTTTGAGGTGCTTGCTTTGATGGACTGTGGTCTCAGAAGACATATGAAAAATTAGTGAAGTTTCACTCGGTGAAATGTGAAAGATTTTTGTAAATGTTGGGTTTTGGGGTATAATTTAGGCCATGAGGTGAAAAATTGAGAGAAAAAAGAGTAGGCGCAATGTCCATTGATATGGAGTTCGCACGCCCTGATAAAAATATCTGCCTTTGTGCGAAATGCAAATATCGCAAGCCTGATATGTCATGAAAATTACTCTTTGATTGGAGATACTAAATCACTGTATTACCGTTTAGGACAGTAGAACAAGAAGAGAAACACATTGATGAAGAAGAGCTCAGAATGATAAAGGAGATGAGGTCCTTATGTGATGAAATTCTAAAAAGAAAAGCCCCTTAAATTGCCCCCAAAAAAGCCGGCAACTTAAGGATATTATAAGCCTTGACCAACAGATTTTCGAAAGAGCCCCATTTTGGCAATTTAGGTATACGTCTCTTTTATATCCACTGTGCTGATTCGGATTTTTTCTTTTTTTATAAAGCGTCTAACCACAGATTCAGTTACTCACCAGGCCTTCTCTTCTCCAGAGCTATCCTTCTTATTCTTTCTCTCGCTGACCATTTTGACAAACCACTCGACCATAGCAGGATCTTGATGAGAGAAGAAAGAAGATGTGGCAGTGTCAAGAGCCTTGACTGAAGCCATGTCTTCCTCTGAGAGAGTAAAGTCAAAGATATTAAAATTCTCCTTCATCCTTTCCTTATGAACAGACTTTGGGATTGCAACAATACCACGCTGAATATGCCACCTCAATATTACCTGAGCCACAGTCTTTCCGTATTTCATTCCAATCTCCTTGAGAATAGGATTATCAAAGAGACCTTTTCTTCCCTCTCCAAACGGTGCCCATGCCTCAAGCTGAATGTGGTACTTATCGGCCCATGGTTTGAGTTCAAGCTGCTGGTTGAGAGGATGGACTTCCATCTGGTTTACCATAGGAGGAACAGAGACGAAGGATGCAAATTCCACCATTCTGTCTACATAGTGATTCGATATTCCTATTGCACGGAGTTTTCCTTCCCTGTAAAGCTCCTCAAGCGCTCTCCATGCTCCGTAGGTGTCACCATAAGGCTGGTGAAGAAGCATCAAATCAAGATAATCGGTACGAAGCTTATCCATAGACTCTAACACCGATTTTTTGCATTCTTCATAGCCAAAATTTTCTATCCAGACTTTGCTGGTTAGGAATAACTCATCTCTCTTTATTCCCGATTTTTCAATTGCCTTACCCACTTCTTCTTCATTGAAGTAGCTCTGTGCAGTATCAATTGACCTGTAGCCACAATCTAAAGCATCAAGGACACACTGCCCTGCTTCATCCTTGCTAACTTGATACACGCCATAGCCCAAGATTGGCATTTTAATGCCGTTATAAAGTGTTACGTATTCCATTTTCTGCTCCTTGACAGCCCTTTTGTGGGATGACAGAATGAATATAACAGCCGGTAGTTACTACCGGACAATACCTTTTTTATATTTTTTTGGAGAATTTTTATGTACTCAATGAAAGAAGCCTGCAAGATGACGAATATGAGCTACGAGAACTTGAAGTTTTATTGCAACGAAGGACTAATCCCCAATGTCAAAAGAGACAAGAACAACTACAGGGTTTTCAGCGATAACGATATCAAATGGATACAAAGCCTAGGCTGTCTCAAACGCTGCGGCATGACGATAGCTGAAATGAAGGAATATCTTAAACTGTGTCTCAAAGGAGAAACATCCATCCCTGAAAGGGAAATTATACTGGCAAAGAAAAGAGAAGCATTGCTTGAGGCAAAGAAAGAAATTGAAGATTCATTGGCATTCATCGACTGGAAAGAAAACTTCTACAACGAAGTACTCTCAGGAAAGACCAAATACTACAGCAATCTTGTTTCAACGTTATAGAGACTTTAGTTTCCAGGGTGTTTACACTTTTAACATCAATGCGCCAAAACCATCTCTCATAAAAATTTCAGCTTGTGAAGCTAATGAACTTAAGAAAAAGCCCTAAACTGTGTATTATGAAGTTAGCAGAAATGCCTTTTTAGCCACAAGAACAAGCCCAAGATGCAGGAAGGCAGTTTTGCAAAAACCTCGATAATTCGTATAACGAGAAAAGGTCACATCCTCGTTTTGGACATTGCTTCAAGGCTCCAAACTCAAAGAAATGTACTCTAATGTAATTATGTTCTAAGATTAATGGCACATTGAATTATAATTAATACGCAAATTTGGCATATTATTAAAACATGAATTTAAAAGAGTTAAGGATAAAAGGAAAGTTAACACAAAAAGAAGCCTCGCAAATATCGGGATTGCCTCTTAGAACTTATATTAGATATGAGAAAAGCGAAGACAAATCAGATAGTATTAAGTACTTATATGCAAAAGAAAAGCTTGAAGACTATTGCACGGTGACTGAAACCAAGGGACTTCTTTCTATTGAAATAATCAAGGAGAGCCTTGAACCTGTTTTAATGAAAAATAATGTTGACTTTTGCATTCTCTTTGGCAGTTACGCAAAGAATAAAGCAACAGAGAAAAGCGATGTTGATTTGTTAGTCAAAGCAGACATTAAGGGTTTAGCTTTTTATGGTTTTGTTGAGGAAATTAGCCAGACTCTTCATAAAAAAATTGATCTTCTTAGAGTTGAAGACCTAAAGGACAATGTTGAGCTTCTATCTGAAATATTTAAAGATGGGATAAAGATTTATGGATAATAGAAAAGATGATGCCTACTACATCAAGAAAATCATTGATAATATTGATTTTGTCCTTAAGCATACAGATAGCTTAAACTTAACTGACATTC
>CAVCYP010000084.1:0-3494 GCA_963606545.1 Sphaerochaetaceae bacterium | reverse complement strand
AATTCATCTTAGAGTATTCCTTTTTCAACGTTTTTAAGGCCAAAAAGGAACAAATTATTCCTTTTTCGCCCAAAAACCGGCCAAAAAGGAACAAACACACTTGGAAGAACTTGGATGAGCTTGGAAGAACAAGAATGGAGCAACAATATGAAATACGTCAGGGCCATAGAAAATTTGTTGACAGAACTTGAACATAGAATACAAGGATTACAAAAAAACATTAGCCTTGCTCCAGCAGGAAAATTGATTACAAAAAACGTCAAAGGGACACTCAGAATCATAAGAAGAATTCCAAATGTCCCAGATGAATATCTTGGTCACACCAAACTAGACTTAGTTAGAGCGCTTGCCCAGAAAAAGTATGATATACAAACACTCAAAGTCCTCCTACAAGATAAGACAAAACTAGAAAAATTATTACTTGATTTCAAAGACCCAAAGCACATCACTATAGAAAAGGTTTGGGAAAATTTTCCAGAACATCTTAAAGAATACATAACACAAGAGCCACTCTCGGATGAAGGGTACATACAAAACTGGAACCAAGAAGATAACTTGTTTAAAAAGAAGATAAACAATAATTCACAAATATACTCGCTAAGAGGGGAAAGAGTAGAATCTAAAAGCGAAGCTCTGATTGCAGACCGGCTCCTAAATGCAGGCATCCCCTATCATTATGAGAAAGAGCTTTTTGTAGACCATGGAGAAGTATTACTACATCCAGATTTCACTGTTCTAAATCCTAAAACTCTTAAAACTTATTATTGGGAGCACTTAGGAAAAATAGATAATACAGAATATAGCTTTAAAGCAAAGAAGCGCATTGAACTACTTGCAAGAAATGGAATAATTCAAGGGAAGAACTTGATAATTTCATTCGAAACATCAACAAGTCCATTAAATACAACTTATGTAGACCTGTTGATAAGAGAATTCCTCCAAAGTTAATGACCGTTTGTTCCTTTTTAACCAAAAATCAGGCCAAAAAGGAATAAATTATTCCTTTTTCGCCCAAAAACCGGCCAAAAAGGAACAAATCCAGCAAGGAAGAACCTAGCTAGCAAAAAAAGGCTTGCAGGAGAACCCGCAAGCCTTTGACTTAATTTTTATGATTGTGACACTGTCCACTCATTGGACACTTGCAACAATTGTTGCCACAAGTGGACTTACCGGCCTTCTTATCTTTCACAATAGAGCGAACGGCAAGTGCCACAATAATTAATAGTATAAGTACAACTAAGACAGTACCCATTTTTAGTTAACCTTAACGTTTCTTGTAAGAGTTGTAGCTTCCTTGTAAGGTCTTACCAACATGTAAATCATGTAAGCAAGAACAGCTACTGCAACAATCACACCAAACACGTTTCCATTACCCATGAACAAGCTACCAAACTGATTAATCATAAAAGCAATCACATAAGCGAAGCCACACTGATAACCAATTGCGAACCAGGTCCATTTCTTGTTGTTCATCTCTCTCTTCATAGCACCCATAGCTGCAAAACAAGGAGCACAAAGAAGATTGAAAACCAAGAAGGAGTAACCAGTAACCCCGTTGAATACGGAAGCAAGAGTTCCATAAACATCGCCAGAGCCACCGTAAAGAATACCCATTGTACCAACAATGTTTTCCTTAGCAACAAGACCTGTGATAGAAGCAACAGCAGCCTGCCAAGTACCCCATCCAAGTGGTTTGAAAATCCAAGCAATCAAGTTTCCAATGAAGGCAAGGATTGAATAGTCAATCTCTTCTTCAGAAAGCATTCTGAAGGTTCCGTCTACAACACCAAAGTAAGTTGTGAACCAAACAAGGATTGTTGAAAGAAGAATGATGGTTCCAGCTTTCTTAATGAAGGACCAGCCTCTTTCCCACATTGAACGGAGAACGTTCTTAAGTGTTGGCCAGTGGTAAGCAGGAAGTTCCATAACGAATGGAGCTGGGTCGCCAGCAAACATCTTTGTCTTCTTAAGCATGATACCAGAGACGATAATTGCTGCCATACCAATGAAATATGCACTTGTTGCAACAACAGCTGAACCACCAAAGATAGCACCAGCAATCATGGCAATGAAAGGAACCTTAGCACCACATGGAATGAAGGTGGTTGTCATAATTGTCATTCTTCTATCTCTTTCATTCTCAATAGTTCTAGAAGCCATGATACCAGGAACACCACAACCAACACCAACGAGCATTGGAATGAAGGATTTTCCAGAAAGCCCAAACTTTCTAAAGACTCTATCAAGAACAAATGCAATTCTTGCCATGTATCCGCAAGCCTCAAGAATAGCCAGCAAGAGGAACAAAACAAGCATCTGAGGAACAAAGCCAAGGACAGCACCAACACCGGCAACAATACCGTCATTGATAAGACCAGCAAGCCAGTCAGCTGCACCAACAGCCTCAAGACCAGAAGCCACCAAAGCAGGAATACCAGGAACCCACACTCCGTAAGTTGAAGTATCTGGAGCACCGTAACCTTCTTTGTACTCTGTATTTAGATACTCTTCAACAGCTTCAATCAAATCTTCTTTCTTGGTATCTGGGAACTTCTCAATCGCCAAAGTCTCTTCATCTTCAACCTCGTAGGTCACAGAAGCGTTAGCCGGCGTATTCTTCACCAAAGTCTCCAAAGCGGACTTTGCAGCGTCTTCCGAATACTCTTCACTCTCAAGGTCAATAGCCTCTGCAATCTCGTCTGAACCGTACTCGCCAACGAAAGCGGCAATAATCTGATCTGTATCGCCATACTCCTCCGCAGCCTCTTCGTATTGGCTTGACCCGATACCTAACAAATGCCAACCGTCACCAAACAAGCCATCGTTTGCCCAGTCAGTAGCAGCAGAACCAACAGTTACCATTGCAATGTAATAAACAAGGAACATAACTAAGGCAAAAATTGGAAGACCAAGCCATCGGTTTGTGACAATGCGGTCAATCTTGTCGGAGGTAGTTGCCTTGCCCAGGTTCTTCTTCTTGTAGCAACCCTTCATAAGGCTTGCAATGTAGACATATCTCTCGTTGGTGATGATGCTTTCTGCGTCGTCGTCCAGCTCTTTTTCGGCGGCCTTGATGTCCTCTTCAATGTGAGAAAGGATTTCTGGCTTAATGTTGAGCTTTTCAAGCACCTTTGAGTCTCTCTCAAAAATCTTGATGCAGTACCAGCGCTGTTGTTCCTGTGGCATGTCGTGGAGAGCAGCCTCTTCAATGTGTGCCAAAGCGTGCTCTACAACGCCAGAGAAGGTGTGCATTGGGATTGTCTTTGTGCCTTTTGCAGCCTTAATTGCCTCTTCAGCTGCTACCATGACGCCTTCTTCTTTGAGAGCAGAAATCTCAACAACCTTGCAGCCAAGCTCTCTAGAAAGCTCGGGGATGTTAATCTTATCGCCGTTCTTTCTTACAACGTCCATCATGTTGATGGCTACAACTACTGGAATTCCAAGCTCTGTGAGCTGAGTTGTAAGATAAAGGTTTCTTTCAAGGTTTGTACCAT
>CAVCYP010000083.1:0-4031 GCA_963606545.1 Sphaerochaetaceae bacterium | reverse complement strand
ATTTCGTTCATCAGGGCTGTGACTTTATCTGGATCTCTGCTTACCCCTAACAATTTGTGAATCTTTGTGGTCTGGAAAAGTTCTGGAAGATTGGTAATTTTAGCAGGAATCTTTAAGGCTTTGGATTCATAGTTTGCCCAAAAATCGTTGCAAGGTTCCAAGAACCAATCACTTCTGTGATAGGCAAACAAAATGCACCCCATTTCTTTTGCCAAAGTATGAAGTTCTAGAGCAAGTTCTTTAGCAATTGTGTGTTCTTCAATAAGGTTGCCCTCCCAGTCTTCCAGAAGGGCACCTCCAAGGGATGGAAGCTCTCCTTGAATTCCAATTTGTTCCATGAAATCCTTAACAGATAGGGCGTTTCTTCCAGAAATGATGGCAAAGTGAAGGCCTTCTTCAAGTACGGCTTTTCTTATAGCTTTTTTATTTAGTTCAGGGATTCCTACATGATCAAAGGATAAGGTGCTATCAATATCGCAACAGATTAGTTTTGTTTTTTCCATAAGCCAAGAATAAATAAAAACTCCGGAGATGCCAATATAGCATCTCCGGAAGGAACTAAATGAAGTAATTATTTTACTGTGCCATCAAGCGGTTGAAGAAGGAATTGTTCTTCTTCACTTCTTCTGGAGTTCCAAAAGCAGCAACCTTACCGTGGTCAAGAACAATAACATTGTCAGCATCCTTGACGCCGGAGGCGCTGTGAGCAATTTCAACAACCGTGCGTCCCTTCATGAGAGCGCTAATGGCCTGCTTGACTTCTTGTTCTGTTTTGGCATCCAGGTTTGCAGTAGCTTCATCCAAAATAAGAAGAGAAGAATTTCTAACCATAGCCCTAGCAATAGCAAGGCGCTGTTGTTCTCCGCCGGAAAGACCAAGGCCATGAACGCCAATCTTGTAATTCAAGCCCTCAGCGTGAGCTGCTACAACCTCATCTAGATTTGCCAAATGAACAGCCTTTAGAACTTCCTCCTCTGAAACCTCTCTGCCAGCACCGTAAACAATGTTTTCTTTGATAGTACCAGAGAACAGAGCTGGTTTTTGAGGAACAAGAGCAAACTGGCTACGCCAAGAGGCAAGAGAGACCTCTTCTGCACTCTTTTCTCCAAAACTGATTTCACCAGAGTCTGAAGCATAGAGACGTTCAAGAACACGGGCCATAGTAGATTTTCCACTTCCGTTAGGCCCAACAATAGCTGTAACCTTTCCCTGAGGAATCTTTACGCTTACATCATTAAGAACGTTGCGGTCAGAATAGGCAAAGCTAACCTTCTCAAAGGTAATATCGCCCTGTGGCTTTTCAGCGTCTTTTCCTGTTGTGGTGTCTTCTTCCTGCTCTGCAAAGATTGAAACCAGCTTCTTGGAACCACCTTCTGTGGCTGCAAAGTAGGTTGGAATGGACATGAGAGCAACCAAAGTTAACTCCAAAGACATACCAAATACATAGAGTGTGTTGATTGGGGTTGCAGTTGTAATTGTTCCAGCTTTGATGGCAAGGATTCCACCAAGGAAGGCACAGGCGTAAATAATGATGTAGGTGAAGTTGTTGGACAAAGTCTGAAGTCCAGTAGCAAAGGCGTTATAAAGGGCTGCTTTGTAACGCTCTTCAATGAGAGCATAGCTTTCATTGATTGCCTTTTCTTCCGCGTTAGAAGATTTGATGAACTTTATAGCTGCAAGATGCTCGGTGTAGTAGGCAGTCATTGAGGAGATTTTGCTCTGTAGGAACGTTGTAGCTTTGGAGCTAATCTTTACGCTTACTACCATTGTGACGACAGCAAGAATTAAGAAGACTACAAGGAAGCCAAGTGCCTGTGGGATATCTTTTGGAGCTGCAGCACTTAGAGATAAAATGTAGACGATAATCTGCAAAACCGTGATGGCTGCGGCAAAGGGCTTGGAGGCGTATTCTGCGTCCGATGTAATACGAGAAAGCATTCCGCCTGCCGGTTCATCTTCATAACTCTTCAGTGGAAGCCGCACCATCTTTCTCCACATCTTTTTCCTAACGCCGGTGACAATTGTCACATATGCATAGTTGGCTATAACGCAGGCAAAAATCATCAAATACTGGATAAAGCTAGCAAGAAGATATTGCCATAGTGGGGACAAAGAAGTCAAAGCGCCACTGAAGATAGCCAAATAATTTGAATACTGGGTTAGAATTACAAGAGAGTTGAAAACTGCTAGGAAGGCTCCAAGAATAATTGAGAACCAAGGAATTCTGACATTTTTGTAGAGGGCTTTGAAAACTTTACCCTTCACACGAGCTTCACGTTCTTCCTTTGCATCTGATTTATAACTGAAATACTGAGACAGTTTCATGCTTCAACCTCCTCATTAACAAGTTTCTTGTAGAGCTCAGAGCTTTCCATTAGCTCCTTGTGAGTACCCTGTGCAACAAGATGTCCCTTTTCAAAGACCAAAATCTTATCCGCATTGCGAACGGTAGAGAGGTCATGCGCAACGGTAATTTGTGTGCGTCCGGCCGATACCTCATCAATAGCCTGCTGAACAGCCGCCGTGGCATCCACGTCAAGTGCGCTGGTTGCCTCATCCAGCAGCACGTACTCGGTGTTGCTTAGAATCAATCGGGCAACTCCAAGCTTTTGCTTCTGTCCACCGGAAAGCTTTTCGCCACCTGCACCAATCTGATAATCCAGACCACCCAGCGCCTCAATATCCTCTGCAAGTCCAACCTGCTTGAGCACCTTCACTAGCTCTGCGTCGCTCTTTTTCTCCGCACTACAATAGTTCATCATATCCCTTACGCTACCTTCAAAGCCTGGAGCGTTTTGTGGCAGATAGGTAAACATAGAACGATATTTCTTATAATCCATCTTGGAAATATCTTTTCCATCTATTGTGATAGTGCCACTCTGTGGGAAGTAGAACTTTTCAATCAAATTCAAAACTGTCGATTTTCCAGAACCAGAAATACCAACAAGAGCTGTCTTCTTACCTTTTTCAATTGTAAAGGAGGCATTCTCAAGAGCATTATTGGAGCCGTCATAGGAGAAAGTAACCTTGTTAAAGGTAATATCTCCACTACAAGCTTGTTCACTTGAAGCAGCATTGTCTTCATTCTCAAGAGAAAGCAAAGAAGAAAGTCTAAGGGTTGCACCCTGTGCATCCTTAAGATAAACCCAGAAGGTCAAATGCTCAGCGGTATAGGTTCTAAAGGTTGTTGCAATAAGAATATAAGCATAGAACTCGCCCTGAGTAATCTCACCCTTGAAGATGAGAATTGCAGGTGGAATGACAATCAAAAGCAGTGGAATCCACCACATCATATTCTTGATGAAGGCTGTTACCTGATCAATAAGAGCACCTTTCTTTTGAGCCTTATCCAACGCCATAATGACGCTCTCTCCATCAGCAATTTCCTGGTCTTCAGTGCCATAAGCCTTAATAATTTCTACATTATCAATCTTTTCAGCAAGTTTTGCAGTTAAAGCAGCAATTTGAGCCTGAATCTTATTGCGGATGCGGAAGGTAAGACGTCCGGCAATAAAGGAACCAAAGAAGATAACTGGAACTACCAAAAGCAGGGTTATTGTTAAAATAGGTCTCTTTACTTGAGCTACCTGAATCAGTGCAACAATGATGTAATACAGTCTTGGAATTTCGTTGACTACCAAATCTACCAAAAATGGGCTGTTCTTACAGGTATCTTCAGTAAGACGAGTAATGAGTTCTCTTGGATCTCCGCTTTCTACATCTGCCGTCTTAAGATAAAAGACTTTAGAAACGGCATAGCGCTGAATGTTTCTGTCTACTTGAGCCTTAACAATGGCCTGTAGATGAGCATTAACCACCTTAATGAGGATTGTTAGCATTCCAATAAGGAAGACAACAAAGATTGGTCCAACTGCCTCCTGGATGTTTGCATACTCAGTAAGTGCAGAAGCCATTTTGTTGGCAAAAACCAAAGCAAGCTTTGCATTTCCCAAGCTTAGCAGGAAACAGACAAACATGAGTGCCCAAGGCTCTCCTGCGCGATTAATCATCTGAAAGAAGTTCTTCCAGAC
>CAVCYP010000082.1:2572-4231 GCA_963606545.1 Sphaerochaetaceae bacterium | reverse complement strand
CCCTTGCTTTCCTTTGCCCACTTTGGATTGGTCTCGTAATAATGCTTCGCGCCTTCATAGATGGCTGTGTATCTTGGATTGCTTCCCTTTGCCTCGCCCATCATCAACTGTGTTGACATCTTGCCAAGTACGCACATCTTGAGATACTTGTTATAAGGCAATACATAACCTGCCGTTGGTCTGTCACCACGAACTCTGTCGGTTGTTGTGATGATTGTTCCATCTTTGAGTTTTTTCTTGCCAAAGACCTCTGCGCCGTTCAAACCAGCATACTGCCATATCTTGGAAACTGTCTCGGCTTTATATGGGTCAATCTCTGCAATGAGAATGGCTGCCATCTTTGGACCAATGCCCTTGATATTCTTAAAATACAGCTTCCACTCGGGCGTTTCTTTCACGACGGCTTCAATTTGCCTCGTCAAGCTATCCTCAATCCCTTTGACGTTATCGTATAAGTCGACTGTATCAAAGATAGAGTCAGTTGTCACATTAGGCGCATTGGTCTTAGCGTCTTTCTGATTTGTGCCGTCAGCTTTCTTCTTGAGGCGATTGGCTGCTCTCTTTCTCATCTCTTGGAAGTCATCAATTGTTCTGAGCATGGTTCTTATCTGCTCTTTGTAATTGCCTAAACTGGTTTTGTTTTCCATGTGTTCCTCCACGATCTTATTCAGATCTCTTTGTATTTCTCGTCAACGAATCGCTCTACATCACGCTCTTTCATGCCGTTGTAGGGAAGGCCTTCAATGGCATAGTCGAATGTGGTGTACCCATCACTTGCACATGCTCCGCTGTCTATCAGCTTCTGGAGCTGGCCGACGGACGTCACCCCGTACTTGCCAACAACAGCGCTGAGCGAGTGGTACCATCTTGTGCCAGAACGCTCATAAGCTAGAACATGTCTGCATCCTCGGAGAAAGCCCCTCTTGGAAGGGTCATCGCTCATTCTTCTTTCCACGTTTCTTTCTCCTCCTTTCGTCTGCCTTTCTATTTCGCCTGGCTTCTCTTGCTCTGATTTCTCTTTCAAGGTCTCGCTTGAAAAGTTCAAAGTCTCGGTCTAAGTTATCTAACCAACTCATGTGCTGCTCCTTAAGCTCTTGCCTTGCATCATCAGGCTTCTGGCTTGCGGGTTGGTTTCCCCGCCTTCTAAGATTCCAAGCCTGTCCTGCATTTGTCGGTCAAAGATGGTGCGCAGCTCTTCGGGGCTTTTGTTTGTAATCAGAATGGTTCGTCTCTCTCTTGCTAGGCGCTCGCTGATGATGTATTCAAGAGTGTTCATCATGTACTCGCTGATGGTCCCTCTACCTAACTCGTCAATGATAAGAAGGCGATAGTTCTTGTATTTCTGAATCAGGTCCAACTCACTTAAGCCCTTACCATTCATTGAAGCTCTCAATTTGCGCTCCATTTCAAAGTGGGTTGTATAGAGAGCTGAGTATTCAGGGTCCACAGCGTTGTAGATGATGGTGTTTGCTAAGGCTTGAGACATGTAAGTCTTACCAAGGCCGGTGTCGCCACAAAGAAGCAGAAGGATGTACTCTTTCATCTTGAGCTGCGTCAGAAGCTCCTTAAGCTTTTTCTGCTCTTCGTTCTTAGGTTGGACAATGTGCAAGTACACATCTCTCATGTTTCTTGGAATTCCAAGAAGTTCGTTATAACTTA
>CAVCYP010000082.1:0-1663 GCA_963606545.1 Sphaerochaetaceae bacterium | reverse complement strand
TTCTTGCTTCTTGACTGTCTCAGGAACAAGTCCATATTCAACCAACACCCCAGTATCCAGCTGGCCATAGCTATCAGTGAAAAACACTGTATGGCTGCAGTTAGGACACGGCCTTGAGTTAGGGCCCTTAAAGTTCATCTCGCTGTTCTCAATGATGACCACAGCTCTACAATAAGGACATTTCTTGGAATAACTAACAGGTCTTAGAACTTTCACTGCTTACCTCAAACTCATCGTTGACCAGAATGGCCAGACATTCGTTGCTGACTGTGTATCTCTTGCGTACACAGATGGTTGTCACTTGCTTGTCATCCATATAGGCCACCCCGTTGAGGCCATCCAAGACAGCTTTGGTAATGTTGTCTATATCTGGCTTTTTTGTAGGCTTGATGGCGTTCAGCTCGCATGCCTGGCGAACCTTCTTTGAATACGACTGAGGGATTGCAAAGTATGCCCAGATGTCGATTCTGACCTCTCTCTCATGGAGCTTGCCACACTGGTTTGTGTAGCAAGTTTTAATAAGGTTCTCATATATGACAGTGTTCTGTGGCGTGACAGCGTGACCGCCAAAGAAACGTGGTCTGCCTTTACCTTGAATTTTGCCTTCTACCTTTACGACGCACATTGTGCCCTCCCGACTTGATAAGTCTTTCGTAGTGCTGCATTTTGGCAGCACTCTTAAATCTCTCTCGCTTGATATACCTAACAACTGGCTCGTAGCGCATAAACCAGAGCATTCGACGTCTCTTGATTAGAACCTTCTCTCGCTTCTCAACAAGCTGATAGGCCTTAGTCTTGACGGTGTCCTCATCTAAGTTGGCCAGTCCGCAGAAAAGGGAGCTGTTGCCATGACTAGAAAAGAACACGTCTGCAATGACCCTCGGATTAGCGCTGTTGTTGATGTCTCTAAACAGAGAGCTCAGCACGGCTCTTGCTAAGCGCGTACAGCCATTCTTGGTGTAACATAACATCGCAGAGTCCACGTCTCAGAGCCCCGCTGTTAAGTCGTCAAAGTCTGCCGTTGGCTGTACTTCTACCGGTGTCTCTACTGCCGGAGCTGGTGCCGTGGATGCTGGTTCTGGCTCTGCCTTAAAGAAGTCCTCAACCTTGGCAATTCCGTCACGCAGTGAAGTGTAGATGGACTGGAGCCTTACATACTGGTCTGCTGTCATAGCGATAAGTCTGCGCTGAACAAACTTCTCAAGCTGAGCTTCAGTGACGCCATAGCTAGCAAAGGCTCTGATAAGCTTACCAATAGTGTCTTCGTTGACTTTGAAATTTTTGGCTATGGTGTCAGAGCAAAGGTTGACAGCGTAGTCGATAATGTCGCCTGGAATAAGTTGAAGGATGCATGCTCTGACTCTTCTTGAAGCGTTGTTTGCGATGATCTCATAGTGGTCACGTGGGTCTTCTGCTGCGGAGAATCCGCTTCTCTTGGTGTATCTGCCAAGCTTGACAGTGAAGACACGCTCAGCTTGCTGGTTGTTCTCGACGTCATAAGCATAAGCTCTGACAACTGCTTCCTTTCCGTCATTAGAGACTTCTTCAAAGCCATATCTGAGGTTACCCCAACAGCGAGCAACGGCTTCAGCGAGACGGATTGAAGGCCCTTTAATGTCTGAACCACCACGAGCGTAGGTGTAGACGGCTTGCTTTGCGAGTG
>CAVCYP010000081.1:0-4368 GCA_963606545.1 Sphaerochaetaceae bacterium | reverse complement strand
GTCACCCCTTATTCCCAAGCATTGTTCCGCTTTTATAACGGTTACAATACGTCTTCTACAAGAACAAAGACCCGTTCCCTTTATGGTTTTGCTTCTTCTGTGGAAGTCGCCCTTTCCCTTTCGTCGTGGCTGAGTATTTCTCCAGAGCTCAGCTACGACATTATTATTAAAGAAAGCACAGTTGTCCCCGGCGCACGGAACGTACAGTACCTCAAAGCCGGAGTCGTGCTGGATTTTACCTTTGACGTAACAGAAAAGACTTCTGCTTATGTTGGCCTATTTACCGGAGCCATGGCCCATGTCAACAACAAAAAAGCCAGCATCACTCCATACTTTGGCGCCAGACTTGGCTTTGACCATAATTTGGAAGAGCGTTTCTCCTTGGGCGCTTTAAGCCGAGTCTCTTTAGCTTTCTTTGCCGGTAGAAGTTCCCGTCTTATGGACTCAATGACAATTCTCATTGATCCAGTAAGTCTGACCTTTACCTATAGGTTCTGAGGTGGCATATGAGAAGATTCTGTGTTTTTGCTACTATTCTCATCTCTCTTCTCCTATTTTCTTGTGATGTGGAACTTCTTACTGGAGAAGAGAATATCAATGATTATATCTATCCGTATTTAGAGTTCACTCCAGATGCCAGCGGCTCTGGCTACATTGCAACTATTGTTGAAGGCGCAAGACTTGAGGAAGTTTATATTCCAAGCCGTATTGAAATAAACGGCAAAGTCTTCTTTGTTACCAGCTTTGCTGGCTTCAAGAAGGCAGAGGATGCTGTTGCCTTGAAGACAATTAAACTTGAGTCAGCATCAATCTCAATAGGCTCTGAGGCCTTTGAAAGTAGCGGAAACTTAGTTAGTGTTGAAGTTGAGAAGACTTCTGAGGATGCAACCTGGGGAAAACTTCCAGAGCTGGAAAAGCTAGGCTATGAATTTGACGGCTGGTACATTAAAGATACAGAAATTAAGGTCAAGGAAGGCGACAAGCTCATTTCCGGCTTCACAACACTTGAGCCAAAGTGGAAAGCTCATGATCTCAAATATATTGACCAGGTTGACGCTACCTGTACCGTGAATGGAATGCTGGCACACTATAAGTGTCAGAGCTGTCAAAAGTACTTTGCAGACAACACCGCTTTGGCAGAATTAAAGGCAGAAGATATTACAATTCAAGCCTCCCATACACTCAAGCATGTGGCTGCTGTTGAGCAAACTTGTACAACCGCCGGAAACACAGAGTACTACAAGTGTACAGTCTGCTCAATGCTCTTTTCAAACGAAGAGGCAACTGGCTTCTTGAATGCTGCTGACACCATCCTTCCAGCCAAGGGTCATTTGCCAATTCTAATAGCCTCCAATAACGCCACTTGTAGTGAGACGGGAACTCTTGCTCACTACAAGTGTGAATGTTGTTCTCTTATATTTAAAGATGAAGCCTGTACTCAGCCAACTACAGAAAAAGAGCTTGTAATAGGAGCCCTTGGTCATAATTGGCAGTTTAAAACAGGAGAAAGTGGCCATTGGCAGGAATGCTCAAGATGTCATGATACAAAAGATCCAACTTCACACGTGTTTGAAATCTATACTGTCACACTGAAGCCAACACATGATAAAGCTGGAAGCAAGACCTACACCTGTTCTGTTGAAGGCTGTTCTGAAACCAAGACAGAAAGTATTGAACCAACAGGCGATCATGCATGGATAGCTTCTGAGGTAGTAAGCCCAACCTGTACTGACCGTGGATACACGCACTATGTCTGTTCACATACTGGATGTACTGCATCCTATAATGGTAACTATGTAGATGCGCTTGGCCACGGAAAGCTTGTTTTTCATGAAAAAGTTGATGCAACCTGTACTGAAGCTGGCTATAAAGCCTACTATCAATGCTCAGCCTGTAAGGGTTATTTCAAAGATAAAGAAGCTAAAAATTCCATAACAACGCCTGAGGTCATTGAGGCCAAAGGCCACACTTATGGCAGTAATTATTACATAAATGGGGATTCTCATTACAAAAAGTGTATTATATGTAATGTTAGTGGGCCAAGTTCGGAACATAAGTTTGAAGAAATAAGTGAAGGCCGTACTCCTGTAACCTCCCAAACTTGTACAACTGGTGCTGCCTATAAACTTAGCTGTGTATGTGGTAAAGAGAGTACAGAAATCTTTACTTTTGGCACTGGCTTTGGACATTCAAAGGCTGTTGTGCATGAAGCTGTAGCTTCAAACTGCACTACCCAGGGCCATGTTGAGTATTACACCTGCTCTAATGCCTGCTGTGCAGATAAATTCTACAAAGACAAGGCACTGCTGCAAGAAGTCAAATTTGCAGAGCTTCAGCTTGCACTGGCTAAGCACGTTTGCACAGACAAGTTTAAGAGTACAGAAAAAGAGCACGTCTATATTTGCGACGCCTGCGGTGCCGAGGTAAAGACCGAGTCTCACACAAAGACCTACGAGCACGACTACTACAAGCACCATTGGACCTGCAGTGTCTGTGGTTATAAGGGCAAAGAAGAAAATCATACGCTGACTGGCACGGTGGGCAGCCGCCTGTGTAAGGAATGTGGTTACTGTGAGACTGAGTCCCAGCGAGAAGAAAGCGGCTTTGAAGTTCACACCATAGACAGAGAACCGCATGGCAAATTGTCAGCTGTGCAAAACGGGACAACCTGGACCTTCACGTTGAACAGCCTCAATGAAAACGCTGAGCCCGATACTTACATCTGGCACCTTGAAGGTGAGCCGGTACAGGGGGAGAACACCAACGTCTTTGTGCTTGAGGCCCCTGAGGCCCGCACGTACCGCGTCCTGTGTGTCTTTAAATCCAAAGGGCGCTACTCGTCTGATTCTATGACAATAACTGGGGGTGGACTCCGGTAGGGAGTTCCTATTTTTATAAAGATTCTTACATAGTGAGGAGAAAAGTATGAAAAGAATTTTATTGATTTCATTAACAGTACTTATTGCAGCACTCTTTATGGTGTCTTGTAATATGGAAGCCAAAGTTGAGGACGGTCTGGCCATCCTATCTTTCCAAGCCAGCGACAATCAGTCCAAAAGCTTAACCAGGACTAATCCAACGCTTAATCCCGATGATTTCTATTGGTACTACAAAGCAGAAAAACTGGATCAAACAGGCCTAAGAACTGGGCAGACAGACCACAGTGCTGTACAAACTACAGCAGGAACAAAAGGCCTTGCAGCTTCTGTTGGTCCATTTTCCTATGGTACTTGGAGTTTTACACTTTATGCGTACACAAATTATGCAAACGGAAATCCAAGCAACCTTGCATATAGTGGAAGTGCTGCTGTTGTCGTAGATAAGGCAAGCGGCAATACTCTTGAGGTTATTGTTGAAACTCAGTCAAGTGCAACTGGCACATTAGAGCTTCCTCTCAAGGGCAGTATTAAAATTTCCGGTACAAATGTAACTCCTGATTACACAAGTTTTGTTGAAACTATTAACATTAAACCTCTTGAGAGTTCTGGCACAGCAGAGCAGACCGTCTATGACAAGGCTGCAGATACAACAGATCCTACAAAGAGAACTTTCAGTCTTAAGTCTGGTACTTATGCTGTTACTGTCAGTTATTCAACTGGTGGTATATTGGCTGAAGATAAATCAACTTATACTGGTGGAACTGTTACCGCAACAGAGACTATCTATGTGACCATTGTCGACTATTTGACAACCAAGATTGCTGGGAGCGTTCCAGAGAAGACTGGGAGTGTAGCTTTAAGTGTTAGTAGCGGTGTTTTTAAGGCTGAAACGACAGGGACCATAGCTGCAGGTGCTGAATCAGTCGCTATTGCTGTTAACACAGCTCCTACCAAGACAAAGGAAACTTCTTCTAGTGAAACTGCTTCTACCACGGAGCAGACAACAGTTACTGTTCCAAAGGCTCTTGTAAGTGAAAATGTAACTTCAGCAAAGCTAGAGGTCACATCTTATACGCAGGCTGCTGCTGAAAAAGAGATGCCAACTTATACAGTTAAAGATCAGAGTAGCACATTAACTTCTGCGCCAAAAACTCTTGTTGCAGTTGGTGGTCTTGACATTGCTCTTTATGTTAATAACAGTACTGAAAAGACTTCAACTTTTGCAGAAAATCAGACGCTTGAAATTTCAACTTTTGTTGCAACAGGACTTAATGGTGGCAAGAGTTATCCTAAAGTAGAAAATGATGATACTACTTCTGCAACATGCACTATTCAAGTTGAGTACAATGGTACTGGCGACGGTGGTACAGTTACAAGTTACAATGCTTCAACTGGTGAGCTTAAATTCACAGTAAGTCACCTTAGTTCTTACTATTTTGTTGACTCAAATACAAAGGTCTACAATCAGACTCAGAACGTTGCTTATGCC
>CAVCYP010000080.1:0-4533 GCA_963606545.1 Sphaerochaetaceae bacterium | reverse complement strand
TATGCAAAAAAATGGAACGTTTTGTTCTAGATTTGAGATAAAAATTTGAAAAAAATTGAAAAATTTTTGAAGAAAGAGGGGGAAAATACGGAACAAATACCAAAGGGGCGGGAATGCGACGAGTGGAACCAACGCCACGAGTGCTACTGATATCCCTCAAGCTCTGGAAGGAGGTGTTTTGAACCAAGACTGTAAAACTTTGCCATCAGACAAAATTGGTGATAAACTTTGCAAAGTTGCTTAAAAGGAGTTCGAGTATGAGTAGTCAATATACCTGGGTTAGTTTCTACAAGGAGTTTGCAAACAAACTCTTAGAGTATAAAAACAAAAGAGATGTGTTAATTTCTCTTGTAAAAACGATTTATCTAAATACTGGAATTGAAATGCCTACCTTGGAAAAGGACAAAAATTTAGTTGATATTGACCCCTTCACAGTGTTTGGTCTTTTCAATAAGCAAATTTCGGAGAAGAATCGCATTAGAATTTTGACTGAAGTCAAAGCCCTTTTTAAAGTAATGGCAACAGTTCCTACAGATTTTGATAGTATTCCCATTTTAAATAATCAGAATGCGACGTTCTATTATTTCATAGACAAACGTGGTCCTAATGATATCGATAATCTATGGGGCTTATTTGAATCTGCACTAAAATATGCAAAGGACCCAACATTAGATAATAGAAAAACTTTTTCTCATTTCTTCAATATAGCCATTAATTTGAAAGGCAATGGAAATAGTAAGATTACAATGGGGCTATTCTGGATTGCACCTGACATTTTTCTAAACCTAGATAGTCGCAATGAATGGTATATCTATGAATCGCAAGCTCTTCCGACTGATTTTATTAAAGAACTACCTGAGGTTGAACCAAAAATTTCTGCAGAGAAATATCTAGAAATTGAGGAAAGAGTAAAGTCATACTTGCAAAAGAATAAAAGTGGATTTAATAATTTTTTAGACCTTTCATCGTTAGCATGGAATGTTTCTAAGCAAGTTGATGCCCAAAAAAAGCAATTAAGAGACCCAAAAGGATCGGGTTTAGCTGACGAGGATGTAGTTGAAACTCACTATTGGATTTACTCCCCGGGTGATGGTGCCAATAAGTGGGACGAGTTCTATAAACGAGGTGTTATGGGTCTTGGCTGGAGTGCTATTGGTGATTTTGCACAGTATGCAACCAAGGAAGACATGCAAAATGCAATGAAGAACAAGATTGACCCCACTAGATCTCATAAGAACGGAGCTTACGCTACATGGCAGTTTTTAAACCTCATGAAGCCTGGAGATATTGTCTTTGCAAAAAGAGGTATGCATACGCTGGTTGGAAAAGGAGTTGTCACTTCTGATTACATTTATGACACAACAGACCCCGAATATCCAAATATTCGTAAGGTTGATTGGACAAGTAACAAAGAATGCGAACATCCAGGCCAAGCTGTTATGAAAACTTTAACAGATATTACTGCATACACGGACTATGTTGCAAAACTTAATGCTCTTTATGAAGGCTCAGATGGAGGGGATGGAATAAGCCCCATAGAGCCAGAATTTCCATCATATAGCCCAGAGCAATTTCTTTCTGAAGTCTACATGAACAAAGAAAACTATGAAACTTTGGTGGAGTTAATTCGTACCAAGAAGAATGTGATTTTGCAAGGAGCTCCAGGAGTAGGGAAAACCTTTGTGGCAAAACGTTTAGCTTATTCCATGATTGGAAACAAGAATCAAGATCAAGTTATGATGGTTCAATTTCATCAAAGTTACTCCTATGAAGATTTCATTGAAGGTTTTAGACCATCAAGCACAAACACTGGATTTGAGATTAAGAAAGGTTCTTTTTATAACTTCTGTAAGAAAGCAACTGAAGATTTGGATAATGAGTATTTCTTTATAATTGATGAAATTAATAGAGGAAATTTGAGTAAGATTTTTGGAGAGCTTTTTATGCTCATTGAAAATGACAAGAGAGGAAATGCGCTTCAGTTATTATATTCCGATGAAAAGTTCTTTGTACCTTCTAATGTTTACATCATAGGAATGATGAATACTGCAGATAGAAGTCTTGCTATGTTGGACTACGCACTACGTCGTAGATTTTCTTTCTTTGAAATGCGTCCTGCGTTTTCAAACGAAGGCTTTAAAGAATATAGAAGAAAGCTCAACAGTGAAAAATTCAATCGGCTTATTGCATGCGTAGAAAGGCTGAATGATGTTATCTCTAATGCTGATTCTTTAGGAGAAGGTTTTTGTATTGGGCATAGCTATTTCTGTGGGTTAAAAGAAGTTACAGATAAGAAACTGTCTAATATTGTTGAGTATGAAATAATTCCGTTGCTTAAAGAATACTGGTTTGATGAGTCAGAAAAAGTAAAAGAATGGTCCGATAGGTTAAGGAGTTCCATTCTGTGATACCAATTCAGAACCTTTATTACATGCTCGCATACTCTTTTCAACCACTTAGGGAGATGGGCTACCGCAAAGTAGCTACTGAACGCTTTGATAACGCACTTGAGTTATGCGCAGCTATTCTGATAAGGGGTGTTTCGCTCCAACTAAAGCAAGGTCTTGGAAGAGATTACATTCCAGAAACAGAAACTCTATCTGGAATCAAAGGTAAGATTAACTTCACTGAATCCATAAAAACGCAGGCTCTACTAAGAAAACAAATGGTTTGTACGTATGATGACTTTTCAGCGAATACTTACATGAATCGGATTCTCAAAACCACATTGCAAAAGCTTTTGCAATCCAACCTTGATAAAGCTCGCAAGAAAGACATAAAGAAACTTTTAATCTTCTTTTCAGAAGTTCAAGAGCTAGATGTCTATTCTATTAACTGGAATCTAAACTTCGTCCGCAACAATCAGACCTATGAAATGTTGGTTTCTATCTGTTACCTACTATTGAAAGGTCTCTTGCAGACGCAGTCCAACGGCAATACCAAGCTGATGGATTTTACGGTAGCGCAGAAGCATAGGCTCTATGAGCGCTTCATTCTTGGCTACTATCGGGCCGAGCATCCAGAGCTCAAAGCAAACGCTTCCCAGGTCCCGTGGCAGGTAGACGATGGCTTTACCTCTATGCTTCCTGTCATGCAGACCGATATTTCGCTAGAGCGCAATGGAACAGTCTTAATTATTGATGCAAAGTATTACGAACACACAACCCAGCTACAATATGATAAGCATTCTATTCACTCTGGAAATCTTTACCAGATATTCACTTATGTAAAAAACAAAGAATATGAGCTAAAGGACAAGGAACATAAAGTTTCTGGCATGCTTCTATATGCAAAGACTGATGAAGAGATTTATCCAGACAATGTTTATCAAATGAGTGGCAACCAAATCATTGTCAGAACACTGGATCTGAATCTTCCTTTTGTTAGCATTTCCAGCCAGTTGGATGAGATAGCACAGACTCATTTTGCCCCAAAGGCCAAGAAATAGTGTTCAGGAAGCCTGTGGGACAGATACTACGCGTAATCACCTCAAAAATACGCGTAAATCAGCAAAAATGGGTTTTTACGCGTAAAATGTTGGTTGATTTTAGTTATTTAGCAGAGATAATAGCTTGAACTTCTGATTTTGGAAGAGAAACATACTTTGCTATTTTGTCTATAGAAATATGGTCTGCATACATGGTTTTGACACTCTGAGCTTTTTCTGCCTTGGCTTTGGCCTCTGCTCTGGCTTCACCTTTGGCTTCGCCTGCTTTGTATTTATCTTGCATCATTAATTCAAGTTTCATATAACCGCGCCTCCAAGTGTCGTTCCTGTTAAATTCAACTACATAGCCATCTATGAGTTTTACCAGCTCATTGTTGGTCTTCTTTCCAATGGCAGAAGTCCCACCATTAATATACTGAAATAATACCTCCAAGTCCAAGCTAATGTCACCTTTTGTGCCCTTGGTATTCAAGTAAATGTTATACCGGCCATTGTTTTCACACAAGTCTTTTTCATTTTCACACATAGACTTGAACTTATAGATGTAGTTGCCTCTTCCAAAAGGGTCATTTTTGCATAAGAAGATTACATAGGAGTCTAATAGCTTGTCATAAGTTGTGCCATGTTCTATAAGGTTGCCATCTATGATGCTGGAATAATATCTTGCTCTGCGTGCAATATCTTCGTCATCGGACCTTTGCATTTCAATGTTGTAAACTCTATTGGAGTTCTTGAAATATAAATCTAGTCTTATGCTTTTCCTTGTTGGGTTTACTTGGATGAACTTTTGAACGGTTTGTTCTTTTTGGGGGTCCATAGAGTCAAAGTCATCTAGGTATTCAACTCTGTCAATTTCATGTTCTGGGAAGATGGTCTGAAGAATTTTAATTGCAGCATCTTCCTTTTGCACGACTGATGAAAACATGTAATCATTTTCAAGAGCTATTAATTTGTTTTTGTGGGTCATGGCAGGACCCTCCTTTTGGTGAGGTTGGACTTCACAGGAAGCCTAGGGCAAAGTTCTGTTAGAAAAAATGCCTTCATATAGATATGCAAAAAAATGGAACGTTTTGTTCTAGATTTGA
>CAVCYP010000079.1:0-4578 GCA_963606545.1 Sphaerochaetaceae bacterium | reverse complement strand
AGATGGCCTTGGCGCGCGCCTGAAAGCTTTAGCGAGGCCAAATGGCCTTTGGCGGGCTTTGTCAGAGGTAATGGGCACGGCCTATTATTGCCAAGGCGGGCGGGTTTGAGTATCATTTTGGGTATGCTGGATATTTGTAAGATTGGAGAAGAAATTCTCAAAGAAAAGTGTGAAAAGGTTACCAAGTTTGACAGTGCGCTGGAGATGTTGGTGGATGCTATGTATGAAACCCTAGAAGAGGCTGATGGAGTTGGCCTTGCAGGCCCTCAGGTGGGGGTTCCTCAGCGGCTGTTTATTGTGGCCTTGTCTGATGGCACCAAGAAGACCTTTATTAACCCTGAGATTTTGGAGACCTCGGTGGAGACTGGGCCCTATGAAGAGGGGTGCTTGAGTATCCCAGGCGTGTATCACAACGTCATTAGACCGTTGAAGGTGAAGGTGTTTGCACAGGATGTGAAGGGCCATTCTTTTACTTTGGATGCCTCTGGACTTATGGCACGCGTTATTCAGCATGAAAACGATCACCTTGATGGAAAACTTTTTATTGATCGATTGAGTGAAGAGGACAAAGAAAAAGTTCTCAAGCTTTACTACAAGCGCAGTGGTGCTAATAGAAAGAAGAGGAAATAAGTTGAAGGAAGATAGGATTCTCTTTGCGGGCACACCAGAGATTGCAGTCCCATTACTGAGAAAGTTGGCTGAAACCTGCAATGTGGTGGGCGTGTTGACCTCTATGGATAAGAGTGTTGGACGCTCGGCAAAGCTATGTCCTTCGCCCGTGAAAGCGGCAGCTCTGGAACTGGGCTTGCCTGTACTTCAGTTCGATACTCTTAAAAAAGAAGCAAGAATGGCGGTGCGGGAGCTAGATGCAAACGTGCTGGTGACTTTTGCCTTTGGCAAGATTTTTGGCCCCATGTTCCTAGATCTTTTTCCAAATGGAACTTTTAATGTTCATCCTTCAGCTCTTCCACTTTTTAGGGGGCCGTCTCCAATTCAAGCCACCATTTTGAATGGGCTAAAAGAAGCAACCATCTCCTTACAGACTATTGGTCAGAAGATGGATGAGGGCGAGCTTTGGGGCGTTAAGCACTTTCCACTGACAGGAAAAGAGACCACAGAAACCTTGACGCAGACGGTAAGTCAAGTAGCTGCAGATTTTGTTCCTGATGTCCTAATATCGGCACTATCCCATAAAATTTCTGCTGTACCCCAGGCAAATGAGCCATCATATTGCCAGATGATTGGAAAAGAGGATGGTAAATTAGACTTTAATAAAACCGCCTTAGAGTTGCACTGTTTAGTGCGCGCTTCCTATCCTTGGCCAAAGGCTTTTACCTTTGCTGATGGCAAAGAGGTTCTCATTACTAGCGTTTGGGGAGGTTTTGATGAGTTACAACAGGAAGAGCTTCTAGCAGACACAAAACCTGAGGTAAAACCTGGCAATGTTGTTGGCTTTAGAAAGGACCGGGGCATTGGCGTTGCCTGTGCTGACAAGATACTTTGGATTAATGGCTTACAGCTACCTTCTAAAAAGGAATTGGACCACAAGGCCTTTGTTAATGGCAACAGGTGGATTCTAGAAAGTCAGTTTAGCTGAGAAGGTTCAAAAGCCATGCCTGCAACAAACGTCCACCAAGCAAACGCCCATCAAGCAAACGTCCACCAAACAAATCTGCAAACCGCAAAAGTTCCCTACAAATCCTACTCTTCAAGTCTTGTAGAGAAGTTTGGGCACAAGGTGTTCAGAGTTGGTGTGGATGCAGGTTTTTCCTGCCCAAACCGTTGTGGTCTAAAGGGGACAAATGGGTGCGTTTATTGTGACAGCCAAGGGGCGCGGGCAGCTTATCTTAGGACTGAAGAAAGTGGCTTTAGGCATGACAGTGATTTTGAGAGAACCATAGACCAAGAGAAGGGTAGAAGCGCCTACAAAGAAGAAAAGGTCTACCTTGATGAGCAAACAAAAAAGCACATAAGAGAACAGATAGAACGGGGGCGAAACTTTATTGCAAGGCGCTATAAAGTTGAGCATTTTGCGCTGTATTTACAGTCGTTCTCCAATACCTTTGCACCGGTGGAAAAACTCAAAGAAATTTATGATTTTGCCTTAAGTAATTACGACTGGGAAGGCTTTATCATCTCTACTAGACCGGATTGTATAAATGATGAAAATCTTGGCCTAATTTCCACCTATACCCAGAAATTTTGGCCTGTCTGTGTGGAATTAGGCCTTCAAAGTGGCAATGATGAGATTTTAAAAAACATGCAAAGAGGCCATGATGTGGCTTGTTTTTTGGAGGCTTGTCAAAAGGTCAAAGCTCATAATTTGGAGCTTTGTGTTCACGTTTTAACTGGCTTTCCTGGAGAAAGAAAAGCAGAGCTGGACCAGACAATTGAGATAATTAATAAGGTTCATCCTAACGCAATAAAGATTCATAATTTGAACATTTGCTCTGGTACTGAACTCTATGACCAGTATCTTCAGGGAGAAGTTACTGCTCCCTGCATGACTAGGCACATTGCAAATACCATTTATATTCTCAGACGGATACCCTCAGATATTGTAATTGAGCGCCTTGTGTGCGAAACTCCAGCTCATAGACTTGCTAGTCCAAGAGCTTTTGCTGACAAGAATACTTTTTTGAGAAAGCTGGAAGCTCAGATGAACAAGCTTGGTGCAGTTCAGGGGGATTTGTACAGGTGAAGTTTGGTACTCTAAGAAACGCTGTTAAGTGGACAGGCGTTGTCCTTGTGCTACTTTGTCTCTTCTTAATCACCTGGTTTTCCCTTGCAAAAGGACCTGAAGTGCCCTTTAACTTTAGCAACCTAGACAAAGTTGAACACTTTCTAGGTTATGCTGGTTTTTCTTTCTCTTTAACCTTGATGTGTCTTGGGTTTAATAAACGTTTTACCAGAGATAATTTAGTAATAACAAAACTTGCTAAATGTAGCCTTCTTCCAATTCTGATTTCCCTTGTTTATGGGGTCATTATTGAATTTATTCAACCTAAATTTGGCAGATGTTTTGAGCTAAAAGATATGCTTGCAGATTTCTGTGGAGCTGTTTTTGGCTCTCTATTATGTTTGTTTTGTGTTGTTTTTGTGTGTAAAGCCCTCTCTCAGATTGCAAAGGACTCAAACAGACAATAAGATAACAAATACCAATAAATGTACACTTAGAGGATTTTAAAATGAAAAAAGCTATTATTACTCTTTTAGTTTTAATTGTTGCTATCAGCTCAGTTTTTGCTACTGATATTCGTACAAATATTCCTTCAACTCTTCTTGAACAGTTCAGTTACGTTGTAGGTTATGTCACAGAAGGCTATTACTACTATTACAAGTATTACTACTATCCAGAGTTGGACGATGACTTTGGTGTGGCCGGTTACTATGACTACTACAATCAGACTCCTATGTACACGGACGAGAAGATGCAGCAGATAATTGATGATTACAGCGCAGATTATGAAGCTCGCATGGCGGTTCTTGCTGCTGAGAACTTGGAAGAGGCTGAGGCTTTCTTGGAAGAGAATGCAAAACAAGAAGGGGTTTTTACAACGGAATCGGGCTTGCAGTATAAGATTATCAGCCAGGGGACTGGGGTGCAGCCTACTGAGGCAGATACGGTTGAGCTGGATTACAAGCTGACACTTTTGGACGGCACGGTGGTGGACAGCTCTTACGACAGAGGCGAGCATTCATCTTTCCCAATGTCCAGCGTGATTAAAGGTTTTGCAGAGGGCTGTATGCTTATGCCACTTGGCTCTCACTATATTTTCTACATTCATCCAGATTTGGGTTATGGTTCCAACAACACTGGAAGTATCGAACCTAATACACTTTTGGTTTTTGAGGTTGAAACTTATTCAATTGTTGAGTAACTTTGGCTCTGCGGGGGACTATTATGTCATTTAAAAGTTTAATGAATAAGTTTTGGGCAATGCTGGTTTTTGGCATTGTAGCTATTGGGCTTGGGGTTCTGATTTTTACCCATTGCGATTCTTTTGTGACAATCATCATGATTGCTGCTGGGCTTGGTGCTTTGGCTAACGGACTTTATACTCTGTTTAACATCAAAAACTGGCACTTTGACAAGTCAACAAAGACTTTGGCCATAGTCAAAGGCGTTGTGATTACCTTACTTGGTCTTGCAGCTGTGCTGGTTCCAATGTTTGTGGCTCAGACTGCTATTACTATTTTGGTTTATGCCTTTGCCATTGGTCTTGTGTTTGCAGCTATCGTATCGTTCCAGAATGCTGCAACGGCTCGTTCTTTCATGCCCGATGCTTCAATTGAGCACTTCATCTTTGAGGGGGTTTTGAGCCTTTTGGTGGCCATCATTCTGTTCACAAATCCAACGGCAGTTTTGACCACTTTTGCAAAGATTGTTGGAATTTTAGCAGTGATAGCTGGAATTGCGGCCATTGTTTGGGCCTTTAGACTTCACAGCCTTGCAAAAAATGCCACTGTAGTTGAGATCAAAGCAGAGGTCAAGGACGCCCAGTAATTTGGCGCCGTAGCTGGCCAGCCAACGCAAAGCTAGCCCAAAAGCTAGCCTAAAAGTTGGCCCAAAGGCTA
>CAVCYP010000078.1:0-5364 GCA_963606545.1 Sphaerochaetaceae bacterium | reverse complement strand
ATTTGTTCCTTTTTGGCCTTAAAAACGTTGAAAAAGGAATACTCTAAGATGAATTGACATAAGGATCTTCATCCTTTAGTGCTAGGACGTAGAGTTCAACGGGGTGAAGCTCATAAAAGGGGAGTACGGCATTCAAACTGTCACAGCGTGGCATTGAAGTTTGGTTTGTTCTTCTTTCAAGAACTGCAATTTTATCTCTGTTAACTCCAATTTTATCAGCCATTTGTGCTAAAGAGAGATGCAGAGCATTTCTTTGTAATCTGAGGCCTTTTCTTAGATTTACGGGATGCTTGTTGTTTGTTACTTGTAGGTATTCTCCTGGGCTTAACATCTTTTTGAGATAGTTTTCTGCTGCAGTAAAAGGGTCTACGCCAACAGGAATGAAAAAATCGGAACACATCCAGACCCAGAGAAGGTAAAAGGGGATATCTAATGGGATGCTGACTTTTGTTAGAAAATCCGATAAACGAATGGCTTCTGGATGATAGTAGTTTGAGACTTTATCAAAGATACGGAGTTCAGATAGTTTTTGTTTCCAGGTTGAATCTGTTTGAAGGAGCGTCAGAGCATGCAGAAGCCCATGATAGTCAAGGCGCGCAGAGAAGAGGGTGGGTTCGCATGTTGTTCCATTAATCACGTAAAGGCATCCCCTTGTTTTTATTGTGACAGGTAAACTCATCATAGACTGAATTTTAGCACTTGTGGAAACAAATTTTAGTCATCTACCGAATTCGGTAATTTTATGGTGCAAACTTTGTTGAATAGTTCAAATTCGAGTATCCTAACTATGTGAAATTACAGGATTTACATAAATAAGGTTTAACTAGGCCATGTCTGATGACTTTAAACAGATGCCTGTAAATGTCAACATAAAAATGTAGATGCCTTTTTAAAGAGCATCATTAAGAGATGCGAGCTTTTAAGGCTTTTATTTACAAAAAAATTTGCAGGCAATAAATGAATGCAAATGTAAAAATCGCAAAATAATGTGAAAATATAAACGATACACGCCTTTTATTTATCGTTTTATTTATGATATATTCTTTTGGATAAACCCTTCTTTGAGACAAGGAGAGACAGATGTCTGAGTCTTTTGATTATTCTGTTGTTGAGGAAGCCTTAAATAAGTGCGGGGCAAAACAATCTTCAATTATTGCAATTTTGCAATCAGTTCAAGAACACTATCATTATTTACCACAAGAGATTTTCCCTTATTTAGCAGAAAAACTCTGTATGAGTGAAGCTCGTATCTATAGTGTTGCAACCTTTTATGAGAACTTTTCTCTTGAGAAAAAGGGAAAGTATGTAATTAAGTTCTGTGATGGAACGGCTTGCCATGTAAGAGGATCTGTTCCAATTTTAGATAAAGTCAGGACAGAACTTGGTGTTTCTGCAAAGAAAAAGACAACCGACGACCAACTTTTTACGGTGGAAACCGTTTCATGCTTAGGAGCCTGCGGTCTTGCTCCTGTCATGACGGTAAATGATGAAGTTCATCCTTCAATGACCCCAGAGAAGGCAATGGAAGTCATTAACAGTCTCAAGGAAAAGGAGGCTACAAAATGAGTGCAACTGAAGTAATTACCAAGATTACAACTAGGCAGGAATTAGAAGCTTTAAGGGCAACAATGGCCAAGTCTTACAAGGCGGAAACCAACAAGATTATTGTTTGTGGTGGTACCGGATGTGTTGCTGGTGGCTCTCTAAAAATTTATGAGAAGCTCAAGGCTGAAATGGAAAACAATGGCCTAAAAGTTGAGGTTAACCTAGAAAAAGAGCCTCATGATCACAGTATAGGCCTTAAAAAGAGTGGTTGCCATGGTTTCTGTGAAATGGGCCCACTCGTAAGAATTGAGCCTCAGGGCTGGCTTTACACCAAGGTTAAGCTTGATGATGTTGATGAAATTATCGAGAAGACCATCAAAAACGGTGAGTGCGTAGACCGTCTTGCTTACAAGATTGGAGATGAAATTTACAGAAAGCAGGAAGAGATTCCTTTCTATAAACAGCAGACAAGAATTGTTCTTGGCCATTGTGGAAAAATTGATGCTGACAGCATCTATGAGTACATTGCCATTGGTGGTTATGAGGCCTTTGAAAAGGCTCTCTTTGACATGAATCAGGATGAAATCATTCAGGAAGTTTCCCTCTCTAAACTCAGAGGTAGAGGCGGTGGAGGCTTCCCAACTGGCACAAAATGGGCTCAGGTAAAACGCGCCAAGGGAGACCAGAAATACGTGGTTTGTAATGGAGATGAAGGCGACCCCGGTGCTTTCATGGATAGATCTATCATGGAAGGCGACCCGCACAGAATGCTGGAAGGCATGATGATTGCCGGCCTTGCAGTTGGTGCTAGTGAAGGCTACATCTACGTTAGAGCTGAATATCCACTTGCTGTTAGACGTCTTGCCAATGCAATTGAACAGGCAGAAAAACTTGGACTTTTAGGTGAAAACATCCTTGGCTCAGGCTTTAACTTTAGAATTCACATTGCAAAGGGCGCAGGAGCGTTTGTTTGCGGCGAAGGATCGGCTCTCACTTCTTCCATTGAAGGAAAGCGCGGCTTCCCAAGAGTTAAACCACCAAGAACAACTGAGCATGGTCTTTTTGACAGCCCAACAGTTCTGAACAATGTCGAGACTTTTGCTACGGTATCGCAAATCATCACAAATGGCTCCTCTTGGTATCTGTCTTTTGGAACGGAGACTAGCCCAGGCACGAAAGCCTTTGCGTTGACTGGAAATATCAGAAATACCGGCCTCATTGAAGTCCCTATGGGCACCACACTTAGAAAGATTGTTTTTGACATTGGTGGCGGCATGAGAGGCGACGGTGAGTTCAAAGCTGTCCAAATTGGCGGTCCATCCGGCGCTTGCCTTACCAAAGAGCACCTAGACCTGCCCCTTGACTTTGATACCCTGAAGAAAATTGGCGCTATGATTGGCTCCGGCGGCTTGGTTGTAATGGATAACCATACCTGCATGGTAGAGGTAGCCCGATTCTTCATGCACTTTACTCAAAACGAATCCTGCGGAAAGTGCGTTCCATGCCGCGAAGGCACCAAGAGAATGCTTGAAATTCTTGAGCGCATTGTTGCTGGAGAGGGAAGAGATGGCGATATTGAGCTCCTGGAGGAGCTCAGCGATACCATTTCCAACACCGCCTTGTGCGGTTTGGGGAAATCGGCTCCAAATCCAGTTGTAAGTACAATTAAGAATTTCAGGGACGAGTATGAAGCTCACGTGTATGACAAGACTTGTCCGGCGGGGCAGTGCCAGAAGCTCAAGAAGATTTATATTGATCCGGCTGTCTGTAAGGGGTGCAGTGCGTGCGCAAGAAAGTGCCCAGTTCAGGCTATAAGCGGCAAGATAAAGGAGCCGTTTAGCATTGACTTGTCTAAGTGTATCCGCTGTGGTTCCTGTATTTCTACCTGTAAGTTTGGCGCGGTTAAGGAGGCTTAAGCATGAGTGAATATTTATATGTTGATGGAATGCCGGTTGCAATTGAAGGCGAAAAAAACTTGCTCCAGGTAATCAGAAAGACTGGCGTTAAGCTTCCAACTTTCTGCTATCATACAGCTCTTTCAACCTATGGCGCGTGTAGAATGTGTATGGTTGAGGATGAGCGTGGGACCCTTTATACGGCTTGTTCAACGCCTCCTAAGGCTGGCATGAAGATTAAGACAAATACTGCTAGATTAAGAAAATATAGAAAGAATATTCTTGAACTGCTTTTGGCAAATCACTGCCGCGATTGTACAACTTGTGCAAACAACAAGTCTTGTAAGCTACAGGATTTGGCTGCCCGCTTTAACATTGAAGGCGTGCGCTTTCCAAACCATGCAGAGGATAACAAGATTACAAATGGCTCAGATTCAATAGTTTTTGATTCCAGCAAGTGTATTCTTTGCGGTGACTGTGTACGTACCTGCCACGAAGTTCAGAATGTCGGCGCAATTGATTTTGCTTTCCGTGGTTCTAAGATGGTAATTTCTACTGCTTTTGGAAAGCCGCTAAGTGAAACTATGTGCGTTGGTTGCGGTCAGTGTGCCATAGCTTGTCCAACTGGCGCTATCATGACCAAGAGCTCCACCAAGGTAGTTTGGGATGCAATTTCAAATCCAAACGTCAAAACTGTGGTTCAGGTTGCCCCAGCTGTGAGAGTTGCTCTTGGTAACGTTGAGGGAATTGAAGAAGGCAAGGACGTCTCTCCTCTTTTGTTTGCCGCTCTTCGCAAGATGGGTTTTGATGAGGTTTATGATACCTCTTTTGGTGCCGATATCACTGTTCTTGAAGAGTCCAAGGAATTCTTGGGTAGACTTGCTTCCGGTGAAAAGCTTCCAATTATCACCTCCTGCTGCCCAGCTTGGATTCAGTACTGTGAAAAGCGCCATCCTGAGCTTTTGCCTAATGTTTCAACTTGTCGCTCTCCAATGGAAATGCTTGCTTCTGTTATCAACGCAGAGCGTCAGGAGCCGGGCAAGAAGCTTTTCCAGGTTGCAATAATGCCTTGTACTGCAAAGAAATTCGAGGCTAAACGCCCAGAATTTGTTGGCCCTGATGGTACTCCTTTGGTGGATGCTGTCATTACTACTGCAGAGCTTGTTAGTATGATGAAAGAATCTGGAATTCAGCTCAGAGACTTGGACCCAGAACCTGTTGACCCTGCCTATGGAATTCCTTCTGGTGCTGGTATCATTTTTGGTGTTACCGGTGGTGTTACAGAAGCTGTTCTTAGAAACGTTGTTCAGGATAAATCAAGAGCCTCTCTTATGAAACTTGCCAATGTTGGTGAACGAGGCAACGAGGGGGTTAAGATTTTTGAGCTTACAACAGAAGATGGCGTTTCTTTGAGAATTGGCGTGGCAAGTGGCCTTGCTAATGCTGAGAAGCTCCTTGGTTTGCTCAAAGCTGGCGAGAAGTTTGACATCATTGAAATCATGGCTTGTCCAGGTGGATGTGTGGCTGGTGGTGGTCAGCCTTTTGTTCACTATGACATCAGAAAGACTAGGGGTAAGGGCCTCTATGATTCAGATAAACTCCTTACCATCAGACATTCTGAAGGCAACACCGCTGTCGCTGACCTTTATGAACGCCTGCTTAAGGGCCGCGAGCATGAATTGCTTCATGTTGAGTACAAGCATTGCTGAGTATTGGCATTAAGTTGCGGGGATGCCTTTAGGTTAGCCCCCTTCAATTGACAAATAGACTTTCTTTGGTCTATATTCCAAATGTTGTGATTTTTGCACCTGCAAGCTTTTGCAGGTGCATGTATTCAAAAGCCCAGGTGGCGGAATTGGTAGACGCGCTAGGTTCAGGTCCTAGTGGCAGCAATGTTGTGCAAGTTCGAGTCTTGTTCTGGGCA
>CAVCYP010000077.1:0-5621 GCA_963606545.1 Sphaerochaetaceae bacterium | reverse complement strand
GACTGTTTGCTTTGATTAATAAAGACATTGCATTAGACCTTTTTAGGCTAATGCTCAATTCAAGGTTTTTTGAAGAAAAAACTGAACAATTATTTAAGGCTGGCCTGATTCATGGAACCACCCACTTGGCTAATGGCCAAGAGGCGTCCCAGGCTGGCCTCTGTGCTGCTCTAGAAGAAGGGGATTGGATTGTTCCAACCCATCGTTGTCATGGCTTTACAATTTGTAGCGGAAGTGACCCCTTTGCCATGTTTAGTGAGATGTTTGGCTCAATTCATGGTCTAGCAAAGGGGCTTGGTGGAAGCATGCACATGCCAGACAAAGAGAACTTCAATCTTGGCTCCTCTGCCGTTGTAGGCTCTGGCGTTCCACTTGCCACAGGCATTGCCTTCTCTGAAAAATTCAAGGCAGTTGGAAATGCTGGTTTTGCAGCTTCTTCCTTTGGAAATCCTAAGGACTATCCTATTGTTCCTGTTAAGAAGGTTTCCGTTGCCATCTTTGGAGACGGAGCTTCCAGCAGAGGCGGAGTTCATGAATCCATGAACCTAGCTTCTATCTGGAAACTTCCAGTTCTCTTCTACTGTGAAAACAACCATTATGGAATGTCGGCTTCAAGCGACAAGATGATAAGTGTTGATTATGTTTCCTCCCGGGCTGAAGCCTATTCAATGCCAGGCAAGACTGTAGACGGCAACGATGTTGAGATTGTTTATGAGGCCGTCAAAGAGGCACTTGATTATATTCGTGCCGGTAATGGGCCTTACCTTTTAGAGGTTATGACGTACAGAACTAAGGGCCATTCTAAGAGCGACAGGCGTTTATACAGAACAGCAGCAGAAGAAGAACAATGGCTTAAAAAGGACCCTATCACGCTTTTTGAGCATAAACTTATCAAATTAGGCTATTTTTCTGAAGCAGAGATTTCTGAAATAGAAGAGCAGTGTCATGCTGGAATTGAGGCTCAGGCAGCCTTGGCCCTAGAGAAAAGTGGCGACAAACTAAAGCCTGAAGATGTGGAGGGTATGGTCTATGCAAAATAATCTTTTCTCTTCTAGTTTAGCAGGCTCAAAGTTAACTTTCAGAGAAGCCATAAGGCAGGCCCTCGCAGATGAAATGGCTCAAGATCCAAACGTTCTTCTCATTGGTGAAGATATTGGTGTTTACGGTGGCTGTTTTAAAGTAACTGGAGATTTATACAAGAAGTTTCCAAATCAAATTATTGACACCCCGGTTGCAGAAGAAGGGTTTACCGGTATGGCGGTTGGCGCTGCAATGATGGGTCTTAGACCAGTTGTTGAAATCATGTATGCAGACTTCTTTACTCTAATCTTTGACCCTATTGTCAACCATGCTTCAAAGACTCATTTCATGAGTGGCGGCCAGTTCAGCTGTCCAATTACGGTGCGGCTTCCAGAGGGAAGCGGAACCGGTCACGGGGCCCAGCACACCCAGAGCCCTGAGGCGCTTTTCCAAAACAGTGCCGGCCTAAAAATGGTAGCTCCTTCCTGCCCTTCTGATGCTTACTATCTTCTCAGAGCAGCAATCAGAGACAACAATCCGGTTTTGGTTTTTGAGCATAAGATGCTTTATGACCTAGAAGGCACTATTGAGGCTCAGCCTCTGCCAATTGGCAAAGCCAAAATTATTCGCTCTGGTAAGGATGTGACTATTATTGCCTATTCCAGAGCTGTTCAGACTGCTCTTGCTACGGCAAACTTGCTTTCTGAGGACGGAATTGCTGCTACTGTTGTTGACCTTTGTACTCTAAAGCCTTTGGATAAAGCCACTATTTTATCTGAGGTTCAGAAAACTGGAAGAGTTGCTTTAATCCAAGATCCAAATGCCTTTGGTGGAATAAATTCTCAGGTTTGTTCTGAAATTTGCTCAGACCCTGCAACGTTCAAAGCTCTGAAAGCCCCTGTTGTCCAAATGGGTGGTAGGTGTACACCAATTCCTTTCTCCAAGGACCTTGAAAAGTCTACTATTCCAAATGCAGAAGATTGTGCTGAGGCTATTAAGAAGTTGTTTTAGTGCATTCCTGCGTTAGTGCATTAGTGCATTAGTGCTACAAGTTGCGCGTAGATTCTAGCCACGCGTAGATTCTAGCTTCTGACAAAAGTTTCAAAGGCTTTAAGAAATTCGTTTAACTTCTCTCTATCTGTTACGTTAGCGGCGCCTTGATACAGCGGAGCCTTTCCACCGCCTTTTGCCCCTATTGTTGGAAGAAGGGTCTTTCTAAGCTCTTTGAAGTCTTTATTCTGATACTTACCTTTCAGCGCAATCCCCCAAAGACTCTTGTCTTTCTCAACTTTTATAACACACATGGCAAGGTCATCATAATTGTTGCTTGCATGTTGAAACCCCTGTATATCAAGGTCATTTTCAACAATAAATGTTGCTATCCCATCTTTGAGGTTTTTCTCAATTTGATAGCCTGAAACTTCCATCTCAAGCTCTTTTTTTGCGTGTGTTAGCTGGTTTAGGCTATTAAGAAGATTATCTACCTTTGCCGGAACCTCTGTACTAGCGCAAGTGAATTTAGCACAAAGCTGCTCTTGAAGCTTTAGGCTTTTCATTGCATAAGAGAGAGCCTGATCCCCAACTTTGAAATATAACCTTACATGGCCTCTGATGTTTTCATGCCCAACGCAATAAATAAGTCTAAGCTCTGAAGTTTTTGCAACATGTACGCCACCACAGGCAATTCTGTCCACCTCTTGAATCTCAACTATTCTGACATCGCCTTCTACTTTTATAGAACGTCTAAGGCCTAAGGCTTCCGCCTCCTTGTGGCTCATCTCGTGATATAAAACCGGATGAGCTTCTAGGATTGCTTGGTTGGCAAACTCTACCAGTTTTTCTATTACGCTGGGTTCTATTTGTGTCTGGTTGGTCTCAATTGTTAAATATTCATCTCCAAGATGGACGGCTACCGTTCCAATGTTAAATTTTGTAAAAAGCAAACCGGACATCATGTGCTGGGCGGTGTGCATAACCATAAATTTGTATCTGTGTGACCAGTCAAGTTTTAAGGTTAGGGTCTCGCCTACTTTAACTTGGCAGTCCTTTTGGAGGATTAGGATAGAATCTCCGTCCTCTGCTTTTTTGGTATCTAATACTTCATAGGGCCCTAAAAACCCTTTGTCACCGGGCTGGCCTCCACATTCGGGGTAAAAAATAGTCTGGTCTGTTAAAACTTCTGTGTAATTATTTTGATGAACGACCTCAACTACGGTGCAAGAGGTTTCTTTTTGGTAAGGGTCTTGGTAATAAAGTTTTTTCATGACTAGAAGATAACCTTAATAGGGCTTGTTGTCCATTGCTAAAAAAATGGGTATCTTTGGAATATCGGGCTAAAAGAGGGCCTGGTTGGAGGTAAAGATGGCTAGGATTAAATCGGCGTGGGAGCTGGCGCTGGAGAAGACCAAGGATATAGAGATTGACGAGAATAAGTATAAGGCTGGCGTGCTGGAGAAAGAAGGCATGGCGCTGGCGGGCAAGTTTCTCAATGATACGCAGATGAGTGAGGACGAACTTGCGACCAAGTATAACGGCTATAGTGAACAGGATTTGCCTACGGTGAAAAAGGGCGTTGTAAATACCATTTTTTCTAACTTAGGACTACCATCGGACAACCTGTATGAGCTGCGTTTTGAACGCCTTGTGACGCTGGTGGCGCTGGTGGCAGAGCAAGGCAGTCAGGCCGTTTCAACTATCAGGCAAATTGGTGATCTCTTTGGGCAGTTTATCCAGCACAGGCAGGATTTTATTTCTAGGATGCAGGAGCAGATTAAACAGGCTATGCAGGAAAATCCGGAGCAAGTTAATTCTAATCAGTACACGCAATTAATTCAGCAGAACCTCAAGAAGCTTGACGCTCAGTATCAGGGGGCGCTGGATAACGCAAAAGAAGCTTTGAAGGAACAACTGGCATAACCTGCTTGACTGCAAGCATAAGTTTTGCGAAAAAACTTGCAGTCATTTGGTGGATTCATTATACTCACTTTTCGGGGTCTTGTGCCCTATATTGCTTTTACTATAAGGAGGAATTGTCATGGAAGCTGGTAGTAGTAGCTTATTTGCAGATTCTGACACTGTTCCGCTCGGTACAAACCTCCTTAGATTTGTATTTTAGCTTTTGCGTTTTTAGCTTTTGCGCTTTTAGCTTTTGCGTTTTTAGCGTTGAACACAATCATTCTGCATTGGCGACTCGTCCAACTCTGACTTTTCCCAAAGCCAGGGAGGTTGCATATGGCTCAACAAACTGCAACATTGGAAAGTACTCTCAAAACATTGGTGGAGAACAAGAGATATTCTTCTGTAAAGGATATCCTTATCACCATGAACCCATCTGATATCGCCGCAATTTTTGACGACCTTTCAGAAGAACAGCTACCTGTCATGTTCAGGCTTCTTCCTAAGGCCCTTGCAGCAGACTCTTTCGTAGAGATGGATCCAGAAAATCAGGAGCTCCTCATCAAGGGCTTCTCAGATACAGAACTTAAGCAGGTCTTAGATGAAATGTACGTGGACGACACGGTAGACATAGTTGAGGAGATGCCTGCAAATGTAGTTAGCAGAATTCTCAAACAGGTCACCCCGGAAAAACGCCGAGACATCAACGAAATTTTGCGCTACCCAGAGAACTCGGCCGGCTCAATCATGACCACGGAATACGTATCCCTACGCGCCAACATGACCGTCAGCGAGGCCTTCAAGCGCATTCGTGAAACCGGCGTAGACAAGGAAACCATCTACACCTGCTACGTAATGTCCTCCTTCAACCGCCTACTTGGCACCGTCTCCGCCAAAAGCCTCATGCTAGCCAAAGACGATAACGCCACGGTAGAAAGCGTCATGGAAACCAACCTCATCACCGTCAACACCAAGATGGACCAGGAAGAGGTAGCTAAAATGCTCTCCAAGTACAACATGCTAGCCCTCCCCGTGGTAGACAGCGACAACCGAATGGTAGGAATTGTAACCTTCGACGACGCCATGGACGTCATGGTCCAAGAGGCCACAGAAGATATCACCATCATGTCTGGTCAGACGCCTTACGAGAAAACCTATCTTCGCACCTCGCCTTGGGAACTCTTTAAACACCGAATCCCCTGGCTGATGATCCTCATGATATCTGCCACCTTCACCGGACTTATCATCACTAACTTCGAGACCGCCCTAGCCGTCCACGTGGTTCTTACCGCCTTCATCCCGATGCTCATGGACACCGGCGGAAACTCGGGTTCCCAGTCCTCCGTCACCGTCATTCGAGCCCTCTCCCTGGGAGAAGTAGAATTCAGCGACATAGGCAAAGTAATTCTAAAAGAGCTTTTCACCTCCTTGATGTGTGGCATTGCCCTCTCTGCCGCCTGCTTTGCAAAAATAATGTTAGTTGATGGCCTGTTGTTTAGAAACGAGTCCGTAACCGTAGTGGTGGCCTTAGTAGTCAGCCTAACAATGTGCGTCACAGTAGTAATTGCCAAGCTCATTGGCTGCACCCTGCCGCTATTGGCCAAAAAGATTGGCTTTGACCCAGCCGTCATGGCCAGCCCGTTCATCACCACCATTGTTGATGCCCTATCTCTGCTCCTTTACTTCACAATTGCCACCGCAATCCT
>CAVCYP010000076.1:0-5658 GCA_963606545.1 Sphaerochaetaceae bacterium | reverse complement strand
CTGGCGTTTTATGTTTATTGCTCCCTTGCCTAGAATTTTTTATCTGCAAACTCTTCAAAAATTGCCTTTGGCATTGAGCCATATACTAAAACTATCCGTGGCTCTAGATACTCAAGCATGGCCTTTAGTCCTGCTTTAAAGTGTTGTTTCTCTAAGGCTGTCTTTATCACGCCATATCGCTTCTCAAAAGAGATGCAAGCATTGTAACACCATGCTCTGTAAATACATATGGAAGTTTTCTAGAACCTCCCCATTTAGTTGAACTTTTAGTTGAACTTGATGTCAAAATTTGTGATTTCAAGTTTTGTAAATCACAAGTTGCCAGCTGAAAACAAAAGTCTTCAGGAAAACGATTCTGATTTCTTTTCACTGCTTAGTTCAAAAATCTCAGAGGGTCACGTCCCTCCCATCCTTAAACCTCACTCTCACCTCAGCAAATCCCATCACAACCACACGCTCCAGCTTGCGCTGGGCGATATCGGCTTCAAGTTTGCGCTCTAGATTGGATATCAGACATAAGGAATCTCAGTTCTCGAATTTGCGCCAGCACCTTTCACGTAGAAACAGTTTTATTTTATCATCATCCTTTCCTTCATAATAGGAAACAAGCAAGCTCTTAAAGTCACTGACAATGCTTTCTGGGACAACCAATAATCCAGCCCCTTTTTGAATCAAGAAATGATTCGCAAAAATAATTGAAGCCCGTTTGTTGCCATCAATGAAAACTTGAGTTTTCATACAATACAAAGCCAACTCAATTGCAGTATCAACAGCATCGGCCTGCATACAAACAATGGAATCTATTTTGTCCTTCACTTCGTATTCCAATGGTATGGGAGGGACATACAAAGAGCCACCTATAGAAACAGGTACTGTACGAAGATTTCCACCGTTGGCATAAAAGCCCTCGTTCACCAATTTAGCGATATGGCTAAGCAAGTAGTAATTACAGGGAGAAGCTACAACATCTGGGTCAACTATGAATTCCCATGCGTGTTTCAGGTTCAATATCTTTTGCACATCGCTAGCCTTCACTCCATGGATTTCGCCATTATCAAGAATGGTCTCTGTCTGCGGAAAGGTTGTGGATATACCTTCAAGCACTGCTTGGTCATATATCAGATTCTTTACATTTGCACGGGCAAAATCTATGTTTAACAGTACTCGTGGAGACAATTTTGTTTCTTCGTATCCAAGTTGTGCAAGCTGTTTCTCAACTTTGCGGAGTTGCTTTTTTAGCAAACGAAGTTGCTGTGCTTGGATAACAGCAAGGGCATACAATTCATCGCTGTATTTGTCTACATAGGTAGATTTGTACCTCCCTGCCTCTCTTTTTCTTACGTAAATGTATTTTTCTCCATTTACATTCTTTATCTCTATGCTACCGTCAAAAGGATTCAAACTAATACGAGCTTTTAGATTGGCTTTCTCATTAAGTAACTCTTGCATCAAATCTATTTCTGGCATTCTCATTCTCTTTTAGGGTGAATTCTCTTTGTTAACTATATAATTATACACCCTAAAAACAATTTTTAAAATATATTAGGGTGATTTTTTTAATTTTATTCTTAATATTTCACCCTAAAACTTTTCAAAATTGGGTGTTTTCTGATAGCTGTCTCAGTATGCGGATTTGGAAGAAAAGTATGAAAGGCTGGCTGGTTGGTTGGCCGTGGTGACTTTTGTAGGAGAAATGGCTCTAGGGGTTTAGGGCTCTAGCCAAAAATCAAAAATTTTTCAACTTTTTTTGATTTTCATCCCGAACTTTTCAAAGAGAATCTTATAATTCATATACAACCATTACTCACACTATTAGGAGGGCCTATGCCAAACAAAACTGTTTCAACGGACATCGCACCTAATGAAATGATTGAAAAAGGTGTTGACTTATTGAATGACACTCTAGCTGAAGAGCTTCTGAAGGAAGTCCAAAGCCTGAACAGGTACAAATTGGGCGGTCTTGTCATAGATTTGTTGGCCAAGATGGGCTATGTTGGGCGTATCGGCTTCCCAATGTATAAACAAGATGCAGCAAACACTGATACCTATAGCTTTATGGTAAACGACCGCTTCTGCTTTAACGAAGAATTACATGTCAGGGCAAAAGAAATTCCGGCTAATCAGAGTATAAGCCGTGAGGACTTACAGGAATTTGTTAAGTCCATGGTTTCTTTTGGAGGTAAAAAGGGACTATATTTCACAGCCCATACCTTCTCACCAGAAGCCGTTGAGTATGCAAACTCATTACAAGACCAAAAACTTGAGCTCGTTGACGGCAAAGGGCTAGTAAGTCTTATGCGCGAATTCAGTCTTGGAACAACTGTTGCAAAAACCTATGAAATTCTGGGCGTAAATTCAGATTATTTTGCTCACTTAGATCCAACTGAAGAGATCTAAAAAACATTAAAACTGCATTCTAGCTATCTAGAATGCAGTTTAAGTAAAATTAATCAATTGTGATAATATTATCACAAAGGCCGTAAGAAAGGGCTTGTTGGGCCGTCATGTAGTGGTCGTTTTCAAGGTCCTTTTCCACTTTATGGACAGATTTTCCAGTGTGTTTGGAGAGAATCTGGGCAATTGTTTTGCGGGTGGAAGTAAGGTCCTTAGCAAGAATACTAATATCGGTCTCCTTACCGCCAAGACCTCCAGAAATCAAGGGTTGATGGATCATAACCTTTGTATGCGGCAGTATTGAGCGCTTGTTACCAGCAGCCAAAAGTAGAGAGCCCATGGAGGCAGCAAGACCTACTCCAATGGTGTGAACCGGTGCTTTGATGTAGCGCATAGTGTCATAGATGGCAAGACCGGCACTTACAGACCCGCCGGGAGAGTTAATATAAAGACAAATCTCCTGCTCTTGATCCTGAGAGTCCAAGTACAATAGCTGGGCTATGACGCTGTTGGAGGTAAAATCATCAATAACGCCATTAATGAAGATGATTCTGTCCTTCAAAAGAAGGGAGAAGATGTCAAACTGGTGCGGGTTTCCATCAATTTTAGTAATAACGTAAGGCATTGTGTTCATAAAAATCCTCCTTTGACTGGCCAAAAGGCCAGTCAACAATTAAATTTCCTTAACAGACAAAACCAATTGGCTGTTTTTCCTGTAGAACAAGTGGTTGTTGCTGTTCAAAATCTTCAGGAAGCAAGGTTTTGATATCCTGAAGAGTTCTGCTTGCAGCATCCATGCGAATCAGGCGACTAGCTTGACGCATCTTGGCCTGTTCAAAGACGTTACGAACAAAACGGCCGTTACCAAACGTTGGATTCTTTTGGGCACTATCAAAGATTGGGCGAACCCTTTCAAGGACCCCAGACCCTAAGATGGTTTCGTTTTTGGCAGCAAACAACTGTAAAATTTCTACAAGCTCATCAGTATTGTAGTTGTCAAAGTTGACGTTAAAAGCAATGCGGCTCCTAAGCCCTGGATTTCTGTCCAAGAACTGTTGCATTTTGTCCGGGTATCCAGCAAAGATAACAATAGTATTACAGCGTTGATTCTCCATCAGCTGGACAATGGTGTTGATAGCTTCGTCCCCATAAAGGCCACCTTCCTCTTCGCAAAGGGAATAGGCTTCGTCAATGAACAAAACGGAACCTTCAGCCTTTTTAAAAGCATCTTCAACCAACTTTGCCGTCCAACCAACGTACTTACCTACCAGGTCTTTTCTTCCAACCTCAATTAGATCTCCACGAGAGAGAATATTGTTGTCTCTGAGGATATCGGCAAAAAGTCGGGCTACGGTAGTCTTAGCAGTGCCAGGATTTCCAGTAAAGACCATGTGGCAAGAAGGATATACCCCTTTTAGGCCAGCTTCCTGGTAAAGACATTGGGCTTTGTTGTAGTCCAAAACTTGCTGAATTAGGCTCTTTGCAGACTTCAGACCAATTAAAGACTGAAGTTCCAAGAAAGAATCGCCTTTGGGCTGAATGGGATCGGGACTACCACATTTGATATCTTTGTACTGCGGATAGACCTCGTTAACAAGACGAGCATTGAGCCAAGTGTCGTAAATCTCCGTGACATCTTTACCACAAAAGGCTCTATTTCCGCTTGGAATTGAAGCAATAAGACTAGCCGTATCTTCAATGTCATCGGCAGAAGCTTTTTCAAGCAGTAGCTCCGTTGCTGTATCAGCAAAAAACTTTTCTTCCTCAATCTCTACAAAGCGTACCTTTGGGAGCTTGTTTTTGATTGCCTGACCAAGGGTCTTAGCACCTTTATTAAGGATGATTATAGAAAGCGTTTCTACTTTGTACTTATCAATCAGACTTGTAAGTTCATCAATCTCAAAATCACCCTTTCGAGCAAAATTGGAATCAGATACATCTCCAGTTGAGATTACTAATGCGCCTCCTTTTTGGGCTTCGAAAAATTTGCCGTCTTGGAGCAATCCGCAAAAATCATCCAACAAAGAAGGAGTCTCATTAGCTATATCCGTGAAGATAATATGCTTACTCTTAAGTCTACCGTTGGAATAGAGGGCGGACGCTAAAAGTTTCGAAATTGCATTACTAGTATCTTTGTCATCACAATATATGATGTAGTGAGCTGGATTTCCAACAAACGTTGTTTGTTTTTGTGGAGTGTAAATCCTCTCCAGTTCAGCAACAAGACTTGTAACGCAATTAAGCTTCTTAGCTTGTTTCTTGGCCTCTTCCAGTGTACAGCTTCCAGAGATAATGGATTCCGAAAAATTACGATTTTTGCAGATCTCATATCTGCCAATCGCACATTTTTCTAGAAACTCATCAAAATCTGAAAGGTAGCAACTTTTTCTTGACATAATGGCGTAGGAAGCCTATAGCTTTTTCAATGGCGATATTATCAGATTTTCAGATAAAAAATCGTTTTTTTCTGCCTCCAACTCTACAGTTCAAAACGTGGGTAAGTATTTAACTAAAAATCCTGATTCAAAAGATTTGTTTTTGGATTTGCTGAATTATACATCGACCTTTGGAAATAAAGAGGACCACTTTGGCATTAAAGATATTGTTGTAGAATCTCATACAGAAGAGCATATTTTTCCTTCTGACGAATCAGATGAGAGCGTTGAAGAGCCTAACTGGACCCAGACAGTCTATGATGTGTACACCAGGTATCCTAGGTTTACTTTGCCTCTCAAGGCAGAATCAAGTGGAACCCTCAATCTCATGAAAATGCTTATAGCCTTTTGCCGGGTCATGAATAACGAGAAAATTCTCCTTTGCGATGAGCCAGAAACCAGCTTCCATTCAAACCTATTCCGCGAAATCATACGAATGTTTCTTGACCCCAAATACAACACCAACGCCCAAATGCTCTGCGCCACACACGCTACCGATATCCTAGACCTAAACCTGCTAAGACGTGACCAGCTATACTTTGCCTCCATGGATACCTCGCTTGAATCTGATAGAACCACAGCACTAAAAAGACTCTCAGACATAGGCAACATCAGAACAACTGACAACGTGAGAAAGGATTTCCTAAAAGGCAACTATGTCGAAAAACGCAAAGTGAAACTCTAAAGCTTTTCTCTCCCAGCCATCTCCGCCTCCCCCCAACCCCGATACTTATCCATCTCCGCCTCCCCTATCCCGATAGTTATTAATCACATCCCAGTTTAGGCCCTTCTAGTCAATTCCTAGGCAACCTAAGGGAACTAAAGGGGG
>CAVCYP010000075.1:0-5810 GCA_963606545.1 Sphaerochaetaceae bacterium | reverse complement strand
TCTACTTCAATTATTTTCTTTATAACATGCCCAGTCTCTGTTGTAAAGTAAAATTTTCTACTCTATACCGGTATAGACTAGGAAGCTTTCCACAGTCCTTAGAAAAGGCTTTAATGATAAAGAAGTGGATACTTTTCTGGATTTCTTAAAGCATCGGCTTCAATATCAACATCTAAATCTGGCCAATGAAGATTTCCTTCTCTGTCAGATGTTAAAGTTGCAATTTCCTTTATTGAGGCATCCGAGAAATAAGGATATTCCTTGTAATCAATAAATAGTTCTTCCCCATTTACTAGAACCCATATTCCAAAAGGAGAAATGTTTGTTACTTCAGCATTATTTGGTCTCAAAATGTTTAGTCCAGTTTGCATTGATTTCCTCCTTTCTGCTTTTTATTGTTTCAAGAATCTCATTTACTTCTTTAGAGTTTAAATTACTCACCCTAGCCACTGAGATTTCTGGCTCTAACCAAACTTTAGCTTCTCCATCAGGGGAAGAAACATGAACATGCCGTCTTTCTTCTTCTCTAGAGAAAAATTAATACCGATACTTTCCTTCTACAAAAACAGTTGGCATACTCACCTCTTATTTAAAAATATAGCAAATAGTTTTTTTGCTGTCAAACTTCCCTCCCATCCTTAAACCTCACCCTCACCTCATCAAATCCCATCACAACCACCTTATCCTCCAAGGTCGTAAACAAATACTCTGAGAACTCGGGAACCTGGCTGTCAGCCTCACGCGAAACCTCAATTACCCTTTCCAGCTGAAGTCTACAGCTCTTGCGCCGGGCGATATCGGCTTCAAGCTCACGTTCTAGATTGGATATCTATGGATATTGATCTGTGCTATGTCAGATTTTGGTAGTTCTCCATTAGAATCTTCTTCTTAAAGAAAAATGAAATCCCTCTTAACTTCTACGGGTTCTACTCCGTTATCTTCATCAGTGTATTGTTCTTTTACATCTTCCACGGACAGGGGCATATCGATTTTATTAGATTCATTGCAAAAAATTTCAATCCAATTCCTAGAAAAAGAGTATACTTTCTCATTTGTTTTGATAACAAACCCTGCATCAGAGATAATCACATCTCCCTTGTTTGTTTTTATACTGTCCCTAACTAAAATTATTTCAGAAATTTTCTCATCCTCTATCAAATGATCTGCGCCCCAGAATAAACATTTTTGACCACTGCTCGACAAAAATGTTTATTTTTAAACATTTTTGTCATCCTCTGGCGTTTTATGTTTAAAATCCCATTGGGATACACTAGAGGTCGCAATTTGCGACTTCAAAATTTGAAAACCAGTAGAGTCAGGTACACGGCAGGTCATCTTTTTAAAGCAAAAAACGAATAAAAAAGATGACAAGTCATCCTGAGATGGCAAAATTTGGGCTCTTAAGATGACGGTCTTGATATGATGTCTTGATATGGTGCTAAAACTAGCCTCAAAAAAATAACTCTGGGCAGGTCAAAAGCTAAAGAATTAATGTTATAATAACCTAGGAGGAAGAGATGAGTAAGGTTTTGATTATCAACGGAAGTCCAAGAGTAAATGGGAATACGGCCATTGCGGTACGCGAGATGGAAAACGTTTTTAAGGCCAATGGCATAGAAGTAACTACTGTTCAGATAGGAAATAAAGCAATCAGAGGCTGTATTGCATGTGGGCACTGCTATGAGGCGGGCAAATGCGTTTTTGATGACGTAGTCAACCAGTTGGCTCCTATTTTTGAGCAGGCCGATGGCCTAGTGGTAGCCACTCCTGTGTATTACGCCTCTGCTAACGCCACGCTAATTGCTTGCCTAGACAGGCTCTTTTACAGCACAAACTTTGATAAATCCATGAAGGTAGGCGCAAGCGTAGTATGTGCAAGACGCGGTGGATGCTCTGCAACTTTTGACGAGCTAAACAAATATTTTACCATTAGCAATATGCCAATTGTCTCCAGCCAGTACTGGAATTCCATCCACGGTCTCAAACCGGGCGAGGCAGAAATGGACGAAGAAGGCAAACAGACCATGCGAACCCTTGCGCGTAACATGACCTTTCTAATCAAGAGCATAGAACTAGGAAAGAAGGAATTTGGCCTACCCCAGAAAGAAAAACATGTATCAACTCATTTCATAAGAGTTCAGTAACCTTACAGCTACGTTTTTGAGGTTATATTAAAATGATAAAACCAAAGGAAATAATACTAACCGGATTTGGAGCCTTTGGCCCCAACGCCGTCAACCCAACAGAAGCTGTAATCAACGCGCTAGCTTTAGAAGAGAACCACACAATCACCCCGGTCCTTCTCCCCGTGGTCTACGACAAATGCAGCACCCCGCTTGAAGGCACCAACGCCAAAGTCTACCTTCACCTAGGCCTTGCCGCCTCCAGACCCCAATTAACACTAGAAAAATTCGCCTACAACGTCAAAAGTGCACCCATAGCTGACAACGCCGGTGTCTGCTTCTCAGGCGAAAAAATTCTTTCCTCTCAACCTGATATTCTCCAAACTCCTTTTGACGTAGAAGAATTAGCTCAAAGCCTTAATTCAAAAGGAATAAAATGTAACGTCTCCACAGATCCTGGCCGATACGTCTGCAACAATATCTACTTTCATTCTCTTGCTCAGAAAAGAGCAGCTCTCTTTGTACACCTCCCAACCCTTGACAAACTTTCGCTGGAGGACGCAATCAAAGCTGTAAAATTAATAGCAAACTGGCTACTTGAGAAGCCAGTTTAAACCAAATTTTCAGAGCTCAAGGGCAATTTTACTACAGGCCTCTCTGATAAGTTCCGATACACTTGGATGTGGAAATACAGCCTTAGCAATATCTTGAACTTTTAAACTAGCTTCAATGAGAGCAGAAGCTCCCCAAATAAGCTCACTTGAATACGGACCAAGAAGATGTACGCCCAAAAGTACACCCGTCTGAGCATCTGCAATCACCTTAACAAGCCCTGAAGCACGCTTTCCATTTTCTGCTAAGAATCTTCCGTTTGAACGCATTTGAACGGTAGCAACTTTCACATTCCGGCCAGAAGCTTGAGCTGCGCCTTCATTAAGGCCACAGCCGGCGGCTTCTGGGCTTGAGTAGACCGCCCAAGGAACAGCATTGTAATTCATAACTTGGGTGTGCTTTCCAAAGATGTTATCCACGGCAACTTCCGCCATTTTGGAAGCACTATGTGCAAGCTGGCTTTTGCCGTTAATATCGCCAACAGCATAAATGTTTGCTACGTTTGTCTTTAGGGTGTTATCAACTACCACAGCACCTCTTTCTATATTTAAATTAAGAGGTTCAAGACCCGTAAGGTTTGCCCTCCTCCCAACGCTCATTAATACCTGAGAACCTTCAACCTTCTCTTCAAGGCCTTTTGCATTGACAAAAACTACACCATCTTCAAGTATTTGTGTAACTTTACACCCAAGATGAAATTTAATGTCTTTCATCTCGCGCCTTAGCAGTTTAGAAAAATCCCCATCCATCATTGGGAGGATTTCTGGCATCATTTCAATGACCTCCACCTTTGTGCCCAACATGGAGAAGAAAGAAGCAAATTCAATTCCAATAACTCCCCCGCCTATGATGGCAAGCTGCTGTGGGATTTCTGTAATTTGCAAAATGTTGTCACTAGTTAGGACATTTGAGCCCTTGGAACCCTCAATTGGTGGAATAAAAGGAGAACTGCCGGTGGCAAGGATTAGGTAGTTGGTTTCATAAATTTCATCATTAACTTTAACGTGATGGTTATCTTCAAAACTAGCAGTACCAAAGACCACGTCTATCTTGCTAGTTTTCATAAGAAAAGCAATCCCATTTCTAAGAGTCTCAATGGTTTCATTTTTCCAATTCATTGCTTCTTGCAAGTTAAAGGAAACTTCTTGACAATGAACGCCAAACTTTTCAGCTTCTTTGGCATGCTTGTATTGCTTTGCACTATTTAACAGACTTTTAGTTGGAATACAACCTTTATTGGTACAAACTCCGCCTAGATTTTCTTTTTCTATTAGAAGGACTTTTTTGCCAAGTTCTTTTGCTTTTTGCGCTGCAACATAACCACCAGGGCCTGCACCAACAACAATAAGGTCATATTTTTCCATAAGCACCACCTTTAATTTATTTTACGATAACCAAGGCCTTCTGAAAACAAAAATCGATATTGCCTCATAAGGCAGGACTAAGATCTTCTTGTGGCTTTTCTGTACTCGAGCGGAGACATGCCCATGGAGGCTTTAAATCTTTGCGAGAAATAAGAGGAACTGCAAAAGCCAAGAGTTGTGGAAATATCGGTCATGGAGAACTCTGTGGAGGATAAGAGGTATCGGGCTTCGCGGATACGGCGTTTTTCCAGGTAGGCAATTGGGGGGAGCGAAAAGGTCTGGCGGAACTCGCGCGCAAGGTGGAATTTGGACATGTGGAAGTGATTGGCCAGGTCATCCAGGCTGATATTTTGCATGTAGTTGGTATCTATAAAGTCTTTTACTGCAACCATTTGCCCCTTCTGGTTGGACGTTTCGCGAACGGTGAAGGGGGAAGCCGGCAAGTGAGTAAGCGCCGTAATTATCTCCCAGAAAACGGACATAACTTCAAGCTCGTAACCCGGCCCTTGCTTGCTTAACACGTCAAACAGCTTCTTAACGCCATTACTAACTTTTGGGGCAAACTGGCCCAGCGAGAAGACTGGATTGTACTGCTTGGCATCTGAATAATCCCGTAGAACGATATTTGACACGCCCAGAATGTAATATTCTATATTTTCTTCACCTATGGGTTTTTCTGTGTGGTAGAGGCCTGGGGGAAGAACTATAAAGTCGCCGGCTTTGGTAGGAAAGGTCTTGTATCGGGTAAGGAGCTCTACTTCTCCCTTATCTATATACATAAACTCGGTAAAGGAGTGGGAATGCATTATACTGGACCAGTCTTTTTCATACTTTGAATAGGTGATATAAAGCAAATCAGGCAAAGCTAAAGTTCTTTGTTCTAAGAAATCAATACGAAGGTTGCTCATAAGGCCTCCCTTTTTGAGATTTTAGTCGATTTAATTATAAATTATTTGTATCAAAGCGCAAGATGTATAAAATAAAAAGCAATAATTCTATATCTTATTGGCAAAGCTGTCGTATGATGAAGATAGATAGGCTTTAGCCTAGGAGGTACAAATGAAAAGGATTGTTACTATTTTATTAGTCTTAGCTCTTTCTTTCTCTCTCTTTGCACAGGCTGCAACAGAACAGAGCGTCTCAACTGAAGAGTCAAATACTCTTACCGTTTGGGCTTGGGACAAAAACTTTAATATTCCAGCTTTGTTGGAAGCTGAAAGAATCTATCAGCAGGATCACCCAGATTTCAAGCTTAACATTGTTGAAAACGTCTACTCAGACATTGAAGTTAAGCTTATCACAGCAGATCAGGCTGGCGACTACTCAACTCTTCCAGATATTTTCCTTATGCAGGACAATTCAGCTCAGAAGATGTTGAACAACTATCCAGGAATTTTCACAGCTTTAGACGGTAGTGGAATTAACTTTGCTGATTTTGCAGCTGGAAAGGTTGCAGTTGGTTCAGCTAACGGCAAGCAGTATGGTCTTCCATTTGATAACGGCGCTGTTATCATGCCTATCAGAACAGACCTTATTGCACAGGCTGGTTTGACAGTCTCTGATTTCACAAATATCACATGGGATCAGTTCTTTGTAAACGCAAAGAAGGTTAAGGAAGCAACAGGTATTGATATGCTTACAACAAGTGGCGGAAGCGAAATTGTTCTTATGATTTTGCAGTCTGCTGGTGCTTCTCCTTATGTTGATGGCA
>CAVCYP010000074.1:0-6002 GCA_963606545.1 Sphaerochaetaceae bacterium | reverse complement strand
CCGGAAACGGAGGCAATGGTTGTGTTTCCTTTAGGCGTGAAAAATTTGTAGCCAAAGGCGGACCTGATGGTGGAGACGGCGGAAAGGGCGGAGACGTGGTTTTCGTTGTTAAAAACAATCTCAGGACGTTGGCGCATCTCAAGATTATTAGATCCTTCCGTGCAGAAAATGGGAGGCCTGGTAGTGGTGCACGCTGTTACGGAAGAGCTGGAAATGACATGGAGATTCCAGTTCCACCAGGAACTGTTCTTAAAGATGCAACAACAGGAGAGGTTATTAAAGACCTTACTGGTGTTGATAGATTTGTCTTTTTAAAAGGCGGACGTGGAGGTCTTGGAAACTACCACTTTAGAACCGCTACAAGACAAGCTCCTAAATTCGCACAGCCAGGTGAACCTGGAGTTGAGATGCGAATTGGTATAGAACTTCTAGTTATTGCAGACATAGGCTTTGTAGGTTTTCCAAATGCTGGAAAGAGTTCTCTTATGAATATGCTAACAAATGCTAGAAGTAAAGTAGCCTCTTATCCTTTTACCACAAAGATTCCTCAGCTTGGAATGATGCGTCTAGGAGATCAAGACGTGGTTATAGCTGATATTCCTGGAATTATTGAAGGTGCCAGCCAAGGTGCCGGCATGGGCTTTAAATTTCTCAAACACATTGCACGTACTGGAGGTCTTGCATACCTTATAGATATGTCAGATCCTCTATTCCTTGATAGATATGAACTTTTAAGAAACGAACTTGGAACCTATTCTGAAGAGCTTCTTGAAAAGAAAGAAGTTCTTATTGGAACTAAACTTGATGAAGAAGGTGCTCTTGAGAATTTTGAAAAGTTCAAAGAAAAATATTCTGATAAACAAGTATTTGGCATGAGTATCTTTGATGAAGATTCTGTAAAACCAATTATGAAGGCTTTCGTGGATATGCTGGTTGAACCTTCCACGGATCAAGGTTTTACAACAAAGCTAGATACTGATGCTTATTATCCTGAGACAGACAGTCGTTTTCTTCCTGAAGAGGAATAACTGATGACAAAAGTAGCTTTGTTTGGAGGTAGTTTTGATCCTGTTCATCTTGGTCATCTTGCAGTCCTCCACAATGCCCTAATATCTACTGATTACTCACTTTTTTTGCTAGTTCCTGCAAAATTAAGCAATTTTAAGCAGACAAAGACTCCAAAAGCAACCTCAGAAGACAGACTCCAAATGTTGCAGCTTGCACTTGAGGATTATAAAGAAATATATCCAAGGGATGAGGTTGGAAAAATTACAATTTCCACCCTTGAACTAGACCGTGGCGGCGTGTCTTATACCTATGACACCGTTATGGAAATTAAGAAGCTCTATGGTATTACAGATAGGCTTGGACTGATTATTGGTGATGACCAAATTCCTAAGTTAACAAACTGGTACAGATATGGTGATTTGAAGAAGGAAGTGGAGTTTATCATCTGCAGACGTAATCCTGACGGGGCCTTATGGTCATTGCTTCCTTCTGATATTTGTTATACCAAGATAGAACCAGAGAAGCTTGCCCCACAGTCTTCCAGTGAGGTTAGAGCAAACCTTGAAGATAGAGAAGATTATCTTTCAAAGAGGGTGAGACAGTATGTCAGAGACAACAATTTATACCACTGAAGAACTTGGGTTATATTTGAAAAATAAGGTATCAGAGCGCCGTTATATTCACAGCCTTGGTGTTGCACAAACAGCAAAAAGGTTGCTTGAAAAGTACAACCTCAAGGCTTCTCCTAATGAATGGAACGGCTTTTCTGCTCCCATCTTTTGTGGCCTTGCCCATGACCTGGCTAGAGAACTTTCTGATAGCTTAATTCTCCAATATTGTGAAAAAAATGGCCTTATTCTTACAAAAGAGGAGATGGTTTCTCCCGTTTTAGCTCATGGACTTGTATCTGCACATATGGCAAAAGAGCTCTGTGGAGACTATCCTTCTTCTTGGGAAAGAGCCATCATTGTTCATACTGTAGGAAACTCAAATATGGATGATTTAGCTCTTGCTTTATTTAGCGCAGACTTCATTGAGCCTTCCAGACGTTTTATGACAGAAGCAAGAAGGGCCTACTATTTGAGTTCTCCAAATCTTGCCAGCTGTGCTTACCGGATTTTATGTGATATGCTAGATCATTGGAAAAAGAGTGGAAGTTTTGAACCTTCTGAAGCGGCTAAACTAATGAAGGCTGAGCTTGAGGCAAAAGGCTGTGCTGAAGGTCAATTTCCATGGGCTGAAGATTGGAGAAAGTAGTGAAGTCTGGCAAAGTAATTATCCTTCTAATTTGTACTCTTTTACTTTTTTCTAGTTGTACAGATGATGGCATGGAATGTTATTACGCTTATTTTGAAGATACTGCCTTTATCTTTATTTACAAGCACAGTGATAATACCTTATACGGAATTGAGCTTCCACTAGAGTCTATTCTGCTTTGGGGTAAAAGCGCAGGTTTAAGCTCTATACCTGTTGCAATGAGAAACTATGTAGGTTTAGAGGAAGATGCTTTCTTAGTTGGAACTAAACAGTCGCTACAAACTCTCAAAGATATGCTAGATGTAATGGGCTTGGATTCTGAAGGGGCTGTGGGTAGTTCTAAGAGAATTCAGACTTTAATTGATAATGCATTAGTCTTGAGCAAAAAACCTTTGTTGGATAATATGAACAAACTCTGTGGGCAGGATATGACTAAAGCCTTTAAAACTCTAGAAGAGGCATTCCCAAAAACGCTTTACTATGATGCTCGCACGTTATTTTCTACTGAAGATTTGAACTTTTCCCAGAGATATTTCACTCAATGGTTGGGACAGGTTCTTGGAGGATATTGATGAAAGAAGAAACCAAAGCTAAGGCAGCTGCTATAAGCGAATTTTTGACAGATCACAAAGGACTTGAAGTAACAACTATTGATGTTGAGCAGGAATGTTCTTGGACAGAATGCTTCATTATTTGTACGGTTACAAGCCTTGGTCATCTCAGAGGTCTTGCAAGAGAACTTTGGGGCAAGTTGGATGAACTTGGACTTGAAGTAAACAACAGACATAAGGCCGTTGGAGATGATGGTTGGGAGCTAGTTGATTGTGGAGACCTTGTCATTCACCTTATGAGTCAAGAAATGAGAGATTTCTATTCTCTTGAGAAACTTTGGCAGAAGGTGGGAAGATAACTTCTATTTTGCTTTAATTACAACCCCGCTCCTACTTTGAGTAGGGGCGTTTTTGTATATGGCAAACTGGCCGTTTACCATAACATAATCAAGGCCGTTACAGCTGGCAAAAGGTTCTGATGGGCTTGAGTTATCGTGTAATAAAACAGGGTCAAAAACTACTAGGTCAGCCTTCATGCCTTTGGCAATTTTGCCTCTATCTTTTATTCCAAGTCTTGTTGCAACCTTAGAAGTCATCCTGCAAATGGCCTCTTCATAAGAGGCGGTGTTACTTGTTTTACACATGGTTTCTAGTAGATGAATTGCAGCATTTGCACTTCTAGGATGAGCTGCACTTCCAGTGTAAAGAGCATCTGTTCCAAAGTGCATTAGCGGATCTTTAAAAATCTTTCTAAGGTTCTCTGTGCTTTGGGTTACATCAATCATTAGGGCAAGTTCATTTTCTTTGGCTAAGAGGAAAAAGAGGGCGTCAAAAGGGTCTTTGCTTAATTTTTTTGCAGCTTGTGCTAAAGTTAGGCCATTATATTGCGGAGAACTCTCTAAAGAGGTGATTGTAATATTATCCCAACCACATAGCTGAACAATGCTGTCCCAGCCCTGTGGATTCATCATTTCAGAGATAGTTTTTTCTCTAAGTTGAAGGTTGCTTTCCAGGCTTGCTAGAGTTTGGGATAGTTCTTTTTTCTCCAGTCTTAACAAGAATGGAGGAAGTAGACTGAATAGGCTTGTGCTTCCGTATTCATAGGGATACTGGTCAAAGCAAACATCAAAGCCTTCAGCTCTGAAGTTGTGAATTTTCTCTAGGATTGTATCAACCTTGTCTTGGTTGTTCTTCCCAATTGCCTTAAGATGAGAGATTTCAAGTCTTACGCCCGTTTTTCTAACATAGCCTAGAATTTCATCAATGGAGGCTAGAATCTCATCTCCTTCACATCTATGGTGAACTGTAAAGATGGCATCATGTTTTTTGACCACCTTAAGTAGGCTGATAATTTCTTGCTCATTTGCAAAAAGACAAGGAGCGTAGTAAAGACCAGAAGAAAAACCAATACAGCCCTGGCTGAGCGCTTCCTCCAACAAGGAACACATTTTATCTATTTCTGCTTCAGTGGCTTCTCTGTTTGGATTTCCCTCAATTGCAGCCATTCGTAGCATGCTGTGACTTTGCAAAAAGGCCATGTTGATACCAGGCTTTAGTTGAGCTTGAAAGCCTTCAAAGTCCGTCCAGTTCCAATTACCATCATAATGACCAAGAATATCGGCAAAAACGGGGGAGTCTGAGAGGTGGCGGGGAAAGACGCCAATGCCACAGTTGCCAGATAGGTCAAAAGTGATGCCCTGCTGGATTTTGTGGGTCATGGAGGGGTCTCGGAGGGCTTCAAGCTCGCTGTGAGCGTGGATATCCATGAAGCCTGGGCAGAGGATTTTGCCTTCTAGGTCTAGTGTTTCAGTAGGACAAGAAGTGGTCAAATCCTTTGCTACATCAACTATCGTATCCCCATCTACAAGAACATTGGCTTTTACCGGCCTGCTACCGGTTCCATCAATCACGAGTCCATTTTTAAATAGTGTCATTTTTTGCTTACTCCCTTGTTGTTGCATCAAGAATCATTGATACAAGCATCTGTGAGTTTCCTCTGATTTTTGTTGAGGCAAGGGCTGCTTTGAGCTCTGGAATTTTTGCTTCTCCAAAGAGTACAGGTGGAAGTTTTGCCTTGTACATCTCGTTTTGCAAAAGTACAAAAGCAATAAGGGCAGTTCCTTTTTCAAAAGGCTGGATTCTGAGGATTTCAGAGAACAAGAAGGCTGCCTTTGCAACGGGGTGAAGTACTGACCAAGGCCCTGTGTACTGCTCAAACATTGCTTCTGTTTCCTGTCCAACAGTAGCGCCTAGCTTGTAGTATCCGGCTTCTTTTTCATTTACAGAGCAAAGAAGTCTGGCATGTAGCTCTAAGAGTTTCTTTTCGTTAAGGGTAAAGGGGATTGAGGAGAGCAGGGACTGAGCATTTAAGGCTAGAACCTGAGTCTCAAGACTTACTTCTTTTTGGTTTTGCAGACTAAGAATGCCACGAACCTGCTGGATTGTCAGTTCTTCTCCGGCAAAGGTCAAGGCTTCCAAAATAACCTGAGCCTTTTGCTGAAAGGAAAGAGGTGCTTGGATAAAGGTTGAACGGATATCGTCAGCTTTTTTGTAATCTTGAACTCCAGTTCTGAGGCTTCTGTTTCTCATGTATCTGAGAGTCCTTCCGTCTGCAGGCTTCTGGGTTCCTACTGGAATACTCCAAACCCAGTCTCCACAACGGGTAGCGCCCTCAATTTTCCCTTCTGAACATAGAGACCTAACTCTTCTTTCGCTGATTCCCCATTTTTGGGCGGCTTCTTTGGTGCTGATGTATTCCATTTCCATCCCTCGCTCCTTATATGATATTCCGAACTCGGATGGAATTTCAACCTATTTTTAGAAACTATCTCACAACAAAACGTTCAATGGCTTCAGCTACAGCTCCGTGTTCACAGTCGGCGGAAGTTACAAAAGTAGCAAGTGCTTTGATGTCCTCAGGTGCGTTGTTAACAGCAACAGAGATGCCAGCAGTTTTGAACATGTCAACATCATTATAATAGTCTCCAATGGCCATAACATTAGTTTTTTTTATGCCATAGTGCTTACATAGGGCATCAATTGCAGTTCCCTTATTAACTCCATGCAACATTATTTCCAGGTAATAAGGGGAAGATTTATAGGCATCTATGGTGCCTTGATACCTTTTGTTTATTTCGTTCATCAGGGCTGTGACTTTATCTGGATCTCTGCTTACCCCTAACAATT
>CAVCYP010000073.1:0-6253 GCA_963606545.1 Sphaerochaetaceae bacterium | reverse complement strand
GACAAAACAAACCAAGAAAAGGAGCAACTATGACCGATTCTCTTCCCAAACTCTCCGTAAGCGAACTGACAGCTCTTGTCAAAACCACGCTAGAAGGCTCCTTTTACAACCTGACCGTGGAAGGCGAGATATCGGGTTTTAGGCCGGCGTCAACGGGCCACTGGTACTTCTCGCTCAAAGACAACGGAGCCGTAATCAGCGCCGCAATGTGGCGTAGCAACATCCGCAAAGTAGGCTTTATTCCCAAAGACGGCCAACGCGTCATAGTTAAAGGCAACCTCAGCGTCTACGACCAACGTGGCACCTACCAAATCATCTGCTCCTCCATAGAGCCCTTTGGCGAAGGCGATATCCTTGCCCTGCTTGAAGAGAGAAAGCGCCACTACGCCCAGCTTGGCTACTTTGACGAAAGCCTAAAAAAGCCAATTCCCAAACGCCCAAACCGCGTTGCCGTTATCACTAGCCCCACCGGCGCCGCCCTCCAAGACATCCTACAAATCACAGGCCGTCGCAGTCCCAGCCTGGACATCATCATCCTCCCAGCAGTAGTCCAAGGCACAGAAGCCGCTCAATCCGTGGCCGCCCGCATCCAGGAAGTCAACGAATTTCTCCTTGCAGACGTCATGATAGTTGGCCGTGGAGGCGGAAGCATAGAAGACCTCCTCCCCTTCTCTGAAGACTGCGTAATCCAAGCCATCCACAATTCCGATATTCCCGTAATTTCCGCCGTTGGCCATGAAATAGACTGGGCCTTATCGGACTTTGTTGCAGACCTTAGAGCTCCAACCCCATCAGCTGCCGCAGAATTGGTGTGTGAAAGCGCATTAGACCAAATGGCAAAAGTTGAAAGCTACAGGGCTAGCCTGAAAGAGAGCATGGCATCTAGAATTTCTGCCATCAGGCTCAGGGTAGCCACCTTTTCAAGGGAGAACGCAAAGGCTCAGTTAGAAAACAGGCTTTCCCACCACAGAATGCGCCTAGATTATGCAGAAAGTAGCCTTAGGCGTGAAATTTGCAATCTGGTAGCTGTGAAAAAATCTAAACTTGAGATGCTTTCCCATAAAATTGAGGCTCTAAGTCCGCTTGCAATTTTGGATAGAGGATATGGAATTTTGACTAAAGCAGGGAAAACAGTGCACAGCATAAGTGAAGTTAGTCCTGAAGATATAATGCAAATTACGCTAGCAGATGGTAGTATTACCGCCTGCGTTGAGGAGATTCATAATGGCAAATAAAGAATTATCGTTTGAAGAAAAACTAGACAAGCTTGAGGAGATTTCAAAAAACCTCCAAGATCCTAACACAGACCTTCAAAAAGCAGTCTCTTTGTATGAAGATGGCATGAAATTGGCAAATGAGGTTGACCAAGAGCTTTCTAAGATTGAACGACGCATTGAGATTGTCACAAGTGCCCCTGGAGAGTCCTCAGAGGGAGTTCTCACCCAGGAATATGAAGAAAAATAGGGAAAAATAGGGAAAAATAAAGGGACGCCCGTGATTGGAACGTCCCCATTAGCCCTTTTTTGCTTTTTTTTGGCAAAATAGTCTATTTTTAGCCCTTTTTTCTAATTTTTGCCCAAAAAGGGCCAGTCTAAGCCTCAGCCCTTAGTTTCTATTTGACCTTGAAGAACCAAAAATTCTCACCAGATACAAGAAGATGTTGATGAAATCCAAGTAAAGGGTTAAAGCTCCAAGAATTGAAAGCTTCACATAGGTAGCTTCGTCAATGCCATAGCCGTAATCCTCGTTCATTCTGACAATCTTCTGAGTATCCCAAGCAGTGATGCCAGCGAACATTATAACTCCCACAATACTAATGAGATAGTAAATAGTCTCCGATTTGAAGAGCAAATTGATAAGAGAAGCAATCAAAATTCCCCAAAGAGCCATACCAAAGATTGAACTCCATCTAGAAAGATCCCTCTTTGTAGTCATGGCATAGAGACTCATTCCACCAAACATTAAAGCGGTTGTAAAGAAAGCTCTTGAAATTACAACATTCGTGTAAACAAGGAACACAGAGCTAAGAGTAAAGCCAGTTAGCACTGAGTAGCCAATAAAGCAACCAATAGCAGAAGCAGTGGACATTCTGTTAATTCTTGCAGAAAGCACAACTACAAGCACCAGCTGGGCAATAATAATTGCAAACAGACCACCAGTAGAGTAAACCCTAGCTAGCATATTTACATTATTTGCAACACCATAAGCAACAATACCTGTAAGAACAAGACCTGCAGTCATCCACAGATAGACATTTTTAAGAAGGCCATTAACCCTAGCCTTTGGGGTTGAAATTACATTTTCCCTATTCATGCCCCTAATTTCACCTAAAAAAGACTTATCGTCAAGTAATTCACAAAAATCACACATTATGCCTATACTCTTTAAGCATACGGCAATAAATATGACAAACAGCTACCTTCTTTATGAATGTGAAGATTTCCTCTTGCTAGATAAGCCTCATGGCATGCCAACAGTGCCCTTAAAAACTCAGAGTTTGGAGGGTACCTTATTAGAGCAGGCAGCCCTACTTTGTCCACAAGTTCTAAAGGTTCAAGGAAAGAACCCTTGGGAAGGCGGAGCCCTGCATAGGCTAGATACTGCAACAAGTGGCATAGTACTTTTTGCTAAAAATCAAAATTTTTATAAAACCCTGCAAAAGCAACAGGAAAAGGATTTGTTTGAAAAATATTATGTGGCTAAAACTTTTGAAAACAATAGCCTAAAAGGGCTTGATATAGAGAAAAAACAAGGCATGATTACAATTTTAAGCTACTTTAGGCCCTTTGGACCTGGAGCAAAAGAAGTCAGGCCAACCTTAGACGAGAAAAAAGCAAGCCCTAAAATTCTTTATCAAACAGCCATAACAAGAAACAAAGAAGAGTTTTACTGCACTATCACAAAAGGTTTTAGACATCAAATTAGAGCGCACCTTGCTTGGACAGGCCATCCAATTATTGGAGATGCACTGTATGGGAAAGACAACCTAAACCCTCTCCAATTAGAGTGTGTTGGAGTTAAGTTTTTGTCCACTACCTTTTTAAAAACTAAGGCTTTTGAACTACCATTTCCTCAACTTTCTAGGTTTGCAAATGACAGTGGAAATGTTATCATCCAACTATGAAGTCCACTATAAAAAAAAGGCTCTTTCTTATCACAACCATCCTATTAATGTTCATCCTCGTGGCTTGCAAGACAACTGAAGGCTTTGAAAACACCGCTGAAGAGTATGACTTTGCCTTACACTATGCTCTTGAAAAGGCAAATGAAAGTGCCATCACTACCTTATTCTTTAAAATCACTGAAACCGATGCTTTCTTACCCAACAATCTTTCTTTTATTAAAGCTAATGCCAATAGTATTCCTGGGATGAACAAACTGCTTTCTGAGTGGACTTTCTACATGACCGGTTATACCATGGATTGGTTTGAATATCTTAGAACCTATCTAAATAGTCTTGTAAGTGCAATGACCTTCACAAATCCGGTTGAAACGGTGATGGCAGGCGATGACAGTGCCTCAAAGGCTTTTGAACAGGCCTTTGGCAATGAGATAAGAAATACTCTAACAGAGAACTTAGAAAATATCGGGTTGGAGAAGTGGGAAGAGATAGTTACGCAGTATAACGCGTGGGTAGAAACCAGTAAAGTTTTGTTTGACGAGGACGCTACGCCACTTGAGGAAGTGGATATAAAAAAGGAGCTTGCAGATTACACCTGCAATTTGTATTTTTCCAGTTTACAGGCAGCTGAGGTGTTGTTCAGAACCACGCCAGATCCCAATGCAGATGAGACCGTGGCTAAAGTTTTTGGCTTGGATTAAGCGGCTTAGATTAAGTGAGAGGACAAAAGATGCAATTGTTTGACAGTTCACGGATAGAAACTAAGAATCAGCCACTGGCTTATAGAATGAGACCTAGGACGTTGGAGGAGTACATAGGCCAAGACCATATTGTAGGACCAGGAAGATTGCTTAGGCGTGCAATTCAGGCAGATCAGCTATCGTCCGTTATTTTTTATGGGCCACCGGGAACGGGAAAGACTACTTTGGCAAGGGTGATTGCAAATACCACCAAAAGCCATTTTTCTACAATTAATGCTGTGCTTTCTGGCGTTAAAGAGCTACGCGATGAAATTGATCGGGCCAAAGAAAGGCTGGATTTATACGGAAAGCGTACTATTTTGTTTGTGGATGAGGTTCATAGGTGGAACAAAAGTCAACAGGATGCCCTCCTCCCTTGGGTGGAAAACGGGACTTTTATTTTAATTGGTGCCACGACAGAAAATCCGTTTTTTGAGGTTAATGCAGCCCTGGTGAGTCGCTCAAGAATTTTTCAGCTTAAGCCTTTGACAGATAAAGATTTAAATAACATTGCCTGGCAGGCAATTAAGGATAAAGAACGAGGCTATGGCAATTTAGAGGTTCAATTTGAAGATGGGGCCTTGGAGCATCTTGTTGAAGTGGCCTCCGGCGATGCAAGAAGCCTTCTTAATGCTCTGGAACTTGCAGTAGAGACAACAGCCAAAGAGGGAAACAAAGTTTTTGTCTCAAAAAACGTGGCTGAAGAAAGCATCCAGCGTAAGGCAGTGCTCTACGACAAAGAGGGAGATTATCACTTTGATGTAATAAGCGCCTTTATTAAGTCTCTAAGGGGCAGCGACCCGGATGCCGCTCTTTACTGGCTGGCCAAAATGGTACACGCCGGTGAGGATCCTAGATTTATTTTCAGACGCATGATGATTAGTGCCTGTGAAGACGTAGGACTAGCAGACCCAAACGCAATTGTTGTGGTACAAAGTGATGCAGCTGCTTTCAACATGATTGGAATGCCAGAAGGCCGTTATCATCTGACCCACGCCGCCTTATATTTGGCAACGGCCCCAAAGAGCAATAGTGCAATGGGCTTTTTTGATGCGCTTAAGAGCGTAGAGGAAGAGTCCGCCGCCGCAGAAGTCCCAAATCACCTAAGAGATGCAAGCCGAGACTCCAAGGGCTTTGGCCACGGTGAAGGCTACATGTATCCCCACGCTTATCAAGACCACTGGGTAGCCCAACAATACCTTCCCAACGAACTTCAGGGCAAAATTTTCTATCATGTTGGCCAATTAGGCTATGAAAAGCAAATTGCCAACACCATCAACAAGCGTCGTGAAATCCAACTTGAAAGCGTAGACGTCAACGCCTTTCCAGAAAACTTAACCTTCTCCCCAGGTGACAAAGGCCGAGACCTCTGGCTCAGACGCACCGTGGGGGGCAGAAGCAAAGCCCTAGAAGATTTAAGAACCCTTATGTTCTCAAAAATTAACGTAATTCGCTCGGATAGAATTCTAGTTCTCAACGCTGGTCACGGCCTTTTACTGTGGGAAGCTTTCAGAAAAACTCCGGAAGGCCTTGCTGCAGCTGTAGTCCGCACCCCGGAAGACAACGCCTACATAAACCACTACCTCTCTTCCCTAGACAGCGTCACCGCCCCAGCCGTTCTATGCAACAAAGACTTCACCGCCGCGCTGGAAGGCATGGACACCTCTCTTGAAAACGGCATCTGCTTTGAGCACATTCTTGGCCGCAATCTAATCAAATCCAAGCCCGATGGTCTTGAACTTTTGTCTAAAATGAAAAGCCGCCTTGCAGCTGGTGGCGACATAGTTCTTTGTGAAACAATAGCCTGTGAAGCCTCTCGTATATCAAATTTTATTCATATGGGACCATTACAGGATATTCTTTTGAAGGCTGAAGAAATTATTTATAACAACTATTGGTCAAGAGAAGACTTAGTTTCATTACTCAAAGAAAGTTTTGACAAGGTGGAACTTGAGGACTACAGCTTCACAGAGGCTAGAATTGCAACTCCGCAAGATGTGGCAAGATGGATGGAAAAGAGCTATGGGCCTGCAATCTTGAAAGCCTTCCCAGAGATGACTCAAGATAGACTTGAAAAGCTTGGCAAGGAGCTTAGTTCTACCCTTTGTGCAGCTCCTCTTGAGTGGAACACGGTTTGTGTTGTTGCAAAACTTAACTAGTTCATGTTGACTTTTTTTGTAGCTTAGGGCATATTTACTGCAGTTAATAATCAATGGTGGAAGTAGTTCAATGGTAGAGCCCCAGATTGTGGATCTGGTTGTTGCGGGTTCGAGCCCCGTCTTCCACCCTTTTTTTATTTTCAGCGCTTTTCTAGCTAGCACCTGTAGCTCAATTGGATAGAGCGTCGGACTTCGAATCCGCAGGTTACAGGTTCGAGCCCTGCCAGGTGCAA
>CAVCYP010000072.1:0-6448 GCA_963606545.1 Sphaerochaetaceae bacterium | reverse complement strand
AGCATTAGCCTAAAAAGGTCTAATGCAATGTCTTTATTAATCAAAGCAAACAGTCTAGGTCAATTTCCCCAACGATAGCTGGCATTCCGCAACCCCAGCTTTCTAATACTGCTGGATGTACTTCGCCAAAGATCCCAACCTTTTCCCCTTTTACAATAATCTCAGCGCATCTACCAGGAATAAATCTTGGATCATTTTCTGGTGCCCTTAAAGTATACTCCACTTTTAAGAAATACATAAGGGTATTTATAAAGCTATTAGCTTCATTGAAACCAACGCTTACATCTGCTGACATAAAACCAAGATTATTGCGGGTAACGGTTCCACTATTGTCTGAAGGCTCAAGGAAGGCAACCTTACCAACTTCAAAGATGTTGTGAGGATAAGTTGCATGACCTGAGACACTCTCACTCTCAAGAAGAGAAGGAATGATAGAAGGTCTGACAGCCTCAAAGTTCTCAGACATTGGGTTAGCAATCATGATGACCTTGTCCCCTGTAATGTGCATGTTATCAACATACTCACGTCTGCTACCAAGATAGTTGTACATCATTTCCTGGAAACCCATGCCAATCATGATATCCTTGACCTTTCTTCCAAACTCTTCAGCCGGTGAAAGACGACCAACGGTGAAGTCTCTTGGAATTGTAGGAATGAAGTTTTCAAGACCATAGCCCACCATGACATCTTCCACAACATCCACTGCATGGAGGAAGTCGTTTCTGTACTCAGGGCAGGTGATATAAATTGTATCGCCCTTTGATACGCTGTAGACGCCCATCTTTAGAAGAGCTTCTTTTGCTTGCTTGGCTGTAATCTTCTCTCCAAGGGTTTTGTGAATCTGTTCAAGGGTGCAACTCTGAGAATCCTGGAAGTAGTAAGGAACGGTAATTTCTCTTCCGAACTCGGTCTCATATGGGTACACAACTTTGATTGGTTCAATTTTAAACCCTAAATCTGCCATGTCGCAGGCCATGATTGAGGCACAAAGGAGAACGTCTTTAAGAACTGTTCCGGAGATTTCAACAAAGAGGTCCTTGTCTCCAACCTTAACAGCACCAACTCTTGCGCTGTTAATTATAGGTGGCATTGAGAGAGGCTCTCCGCTGTCATCTGAAAGGTATGGGTACACTGGACTATCTTTAATAATATAGCCGTACTCTTTTCCCTTTGGATGCTGTTCACAAATCTGGCGCAGAGTTAAATCTTCTTCCATGTGAAGAGGAACAAAGTGAGTCTTATCAGGATCTGCACCATCATAGTGGATAGGATACTGGATAAGGTCATTTCTATAGATACCCATAGCAATGGATCTTCTCTTTCTTCCAAAGTTCCAGCAAAGTTTTTCCTGGCTTTGAATTAGGGTCAGGAGAATCTCTTCATCAACTTCTTTATCTGCTGCAACAAAGCCACAGGAGAAAGGTCTGACGTCCTTGGCTTTAGAACCAACATGGAGTTCTCTTCCTTGGTTATCGGCTGTATAGACTTTAGAGGAGAAGAAGTCGTACTGGCGTGGAGCTGGGTTGTCGTAGTTTTTGAGCAATCGGGCCAGACCCATTGCGGACCAGAGGTCAGGACGGTTGGTGTCGTTGAGCTCAATCTTGAGGACGTGGTTTTCCGTGTCGTGGCCATCAAGCTCGGCTTTAGCTCTTGGGAAGATGTCCTCGAGCTGGGCATCAGTATAAGGACGACCCATGAGGCCGTAGAACATTTTTTCAGTGGTTTCAAACTTAGGCATTAGTTTCCCCTCCTTGTTCTTACGCTTTCAATGTTTGGAGTGAACAAATCTCTTATGTCGTTGATTCCCAGGTGCATCATTGCCATACGGTCAATTCCAAGGCCCCAAGCGAGAACCGGCTCGTCAATTCCAAGAGATTTTGTGACTTCTGGTCTGAAAATTCCAGAACCACCAAGCTCAAACCAACCAAGAACAGGGTGTTTGATATGAATTTCAATAGAAGGCTCGGTGAACGGGAAGTAGCCAGGAACATACTTGAAGTCTGTTGCACCGGCAATTTCTGTTGCGAACATCTTCAAAAGGCCAAGCAAATCTTTAAGGTTGGCTTCTTTTCCAATTACAATACCTTCTGTCTGGAAGAAGTCTGCACCGTGGGTTGCGTCAACTTCATCAAAGCGGAAGCAACGGACAACGCCAAAGTACTTTCCTGGTACCTTTGCCTTTGTGAGCTGGTGAGCAGAAAGCACTGTACCCTGGCTTCTGAGAACCTGACGGCGTGTGAACTCGTGGTCAAACTTGTACTGCCAGCCACGGGAACCAGTATTTCCTCCGTTCTCATGAGCGTTTGCAATATTTGTAAGCCATGGCTCTTCAATTTCCTTGCAGTGTCTAGGCTCCTTGACGTAATAGACGTCGTGAATATCTCTTGCACTATGGAACTGAGGCATGAAAAGTGCATCGCCATTCCAGAACTCGTTTTCTACCAGTGGTCCGTCAAACTCTTCAAAACCCAGAGAAGTAAGCTTATCTTTTACCCACTGAATGTAGTTACCGTAAGGATTATGACGGCCCGGAATCAAACGCGACACCGGAGCATCCAAGCCATAAGGACGGAAGCTAGCATTCTTCCAAGACCCGGAAGCGATAATCTGCGGGGTGAGAACACCAATTTCCTCACCTGTGATATTTGCGCTGATAACGGCCTCTTTAGCCTGCAAACCGGCCTCTGTAAGTTTATAGACAACTTCCTCGCGCTCAATTACCTTGTAAGGACTACCCACGGCACCACGCTTTTTGGAAACCTTAGCCATAAGAGTCTTTTCGCGGTCCGTCAACGCAGCCTCATCCAACGCGCCAGAAAGCCCCTTCTTCAAAAGGTCCGCCGTCTCCACCACGTCAGCTGGAAGCTGGTTATTCTTAATGTAAGCCTTATTTTCGCCGTTCATTGCACACGTGCCACTCTTAGAAAGCTGGCCGTACGCCGATCCAATATCGCTCTTCTCTAACCCGATTTTTTCTGCAATCTCAGGAAGGGAAAGTGCTTGGCCTTCAGAAAGAAGTGCAAAAATTCTCTGCGCTGGGGTCCCTTTCTCAGCCTGTTCTTTTCCCAAATCTGTCAGTTCATACTGAACAATTGTCTTTCTGCTAGTTTCTTCCAAAAGGCCCTTAGCACTGAGCCAGCTGAAAGCCTGGTTGCACTGACCAATCTTATAACCAAGTTCAGCGACAATCTTGTCTGCTGTGATTTCGCTTGAAAGGTCCACGTGCCTAAGCAACTTCACTTCTAGTGGGTGAAGGTTTTTTACATCTATATTCATATAATACCACCGCAAAAAGTAGTTTTTCACCATGATATAATTAGTTGAAAAAAAAGAAAAGTCGTTACAGTAAAGAACCTTAGTCAAACACATTGCAGAATTTTTGAAAATATGATAGTTTACTGTCCGATTTAAGGGTAAAAATTTAAGTTTTTTTAATAAAGGTTAAAGAGTTAAAGAAAATGGCTACAGATCTATCAAAAATGAGAAATATCGGAATTAGTGCTCATATCGATTCCGGTAAAACCACACTGAGTGAAAGAATTCTCTTCTATTGCAACAGAATTCACGCAATCCATGAAGTCCACGGAAAAGACGGCGTTGGAGCCACAATGGACAGCATGGAGCTAGAAAGAGAGAGAGGCATAACCATTGCCAGTGCTGCAACCAGCGTTAACTGGAAGGGCTATGAAATCAACGTTATCGATACTCCGGGCCACGTTGACTTTACTATTGAGGTAGAAAGATCGCTTAGAGTCTTGGATGGAGCTATCTTGGTTTTGTGCTCAGTTGGTGGTGTTCAGAGCCAGAGCATTACCGTTGACAAGCAGATGGACCGCTATCATGTTCCACGTATTGCTTTCATCAATAAGTGCGACCGTGTTGGTGCAAACCCACTCAATGTCGTCAAGCAGATGAGAGAAAAGCTCAACCTCAACGCAGTTCTCATGGAGTTGCCAATTGGTCTTGAAGATAACTTTGAAGGCGTGGTTGACTTGGTTAACATGAAGGCCATTTATTTTGATGGTCCAAACGGAAGCATTCTAAGAGAAGAAGAAATTCCAAAGTCAATGATGGATGAGGCTCTTGAGAGAAGAGAGCTGCTAATTGAGGCTGCTTCAGACTTCTCAGATGACCTTATGAATATGGTACTTGAGGGCGAAGAACCTTCAGTTGAGATGATTGAAGAGGCAATCAGAAAGGGAACTCTTTCTTTGCAAATGTGTCCCGTTTACGTGGGTTCTGCGCATAAAAATAAGGGTATACAGCCATTACTGGATGCCGTTACTAAATATTTGCCTGAACCAAGAGACGTTGAAAACAAGGCTCTTGACCTTGACAATAACGAGCAGGAAGTAGTTCTTGAAGCCAATCCTTCCAAACCACCAGTAATCCTTGCCTTCAAGCTTGAAGACGGTCAGTACGGACAGCTTACTTATATCAGAGTCTACGAAGGAAAGCTCAGAAAGGGAGATGAACTTTACAACACCAGAACCAAGAAAAAGTTCCGTGTTGGAAGACTTATCAAGATGCACGCTTCTGAAATGGAAGATATCAACGAAGTCTCTTGTGGCGATATTGCAGCTCTCTTTGGCATTGACTGTGCCTCTGGTGACACCTTCTGCGGAAGTGGCGTTAACTACGCAATGACCTCAATGTACGTGCCTAACCCAGTTATCAGCCTTGCAATCTTCCCAAAGGATAAGAAGAGCCAAGACAACATGGGTAAGGCTATAAACCGATTCATGAAGGAAGACCCAACTTTCCAGTGCTATACAGACCCAGAGAGCAACCAGACCATCATCAAGGGTATGGGAGAGCTTCACTTGGATGTTTACGTGGAAAGAATGAGAAGAGAGTACAAGTGTGAAGTTGAAATTGGTAAGCCAGAAGTTGCCTACCGTGAGGCTATCACCCAGCGTGCAGACTTTAACTACACCCACAAGAAGCAGACCGGTGGTAGTGGTCAGTTTGCAAGAGTTGCCGGTTACATTGAGCCAATTCTTGTTGCTCCAAACTCAGATGAAGAACAGAAAGACTTTGAGTTTGTCAACGAAGTCAAAGGTGGTGTCATTCCTACAGAATACGTCCCTTCCTGTGAAAAAGGTTTCTTGACAGCTATGAAGAAAGGCCCACAGCTGGGCTTCCCAATTGTTGGTGTACGTTGCTGCATTAACGATGGTGCTTGGCACCCAGTTGACTCTTCAGATATGGCCTTCCAGACTGCAGCAATTGCCGGTTTCAAAGAAGCTTTTGCAAAGGCAAAGCCTGCAATTCTTGAGCCTATCATGAAGGTTGAGGTTGAAGGTCCTTCTGAGTTCCAGGGTTCAATCTTTGGTTCTATCAACCAGAGAAGAGGTATGATTGTTAGTTCTTCTGAAGACAACAACATTTGTACCGTTGATGCTGAAGTTCCACTTGCAGAGATGTTTGGTTACTCCACTGCTTTACGTTCAATTACTCAGGGTAAGGCTGAATTTACCATGGAAGTTTGCCGTTATGCCAAGGTTCCAACAACAATTGCTGAAGAATTGAAGAAAAAAGCGGCAGAGAAAGCAAAAAAGTGATAGAATTTCAGAAATAAGAACTGAATGGAGAATAACAATGGAAGTTGAGGAATTAATTAAAAATAGTCCTATAAGAGTTTTTGAGCAGTCAATCAATGGTGGCCTTGGTCGTGGAAACCTTGGCATCATTGCTTCTCGCCATGGTGTTGGTAAGACCGCCTGCATGGTTCACCTTGCAATTGACAAGCTTTTAAGAAATGAGAACGTAATTCATGTTTCCTTTGGCGCAAACGTTGAACACATAATGAGTTGGTACAAGGAAGTCTTCAGAGAAATCACTGATTTTAAGAGCCTTGATGATGCTTTTGATGTCTATCAGACCATTAGAACCAACAGAGTTATGATGAACTTCTCTCAGGAGAACGTTGGCGTTGATAGAATTCTTCTTAGTCTTAAAACTCTCATTGAGCAGGGTTCTTTCAAGGCAGATGCTGTCTTCTTTGATGGTTATCAGTACACACTGGCCTCTTCTGAGGATATCAAGAAAATTAAGAAGTTCGCTCAGGAGATGAATATTGAAGTTTGGTTCTGTGTATCCCCTGTTGGAAGAGATACCAAGTGCAACGAGTATGGAATCCCTGAGGGCCTTAATGCTTATCTTGAAGACATTGATGTTCTTGTTGGCCTTCATTACAACGATGAAAAGAGCCGTGTTATCATGACGGTTGTTCAGGATCACCATAAGAAGTTGCCACATCCAACTGGAGTAGCATTGGATCCAAAAACTATGTTAATCTGTGAGTAAAATTTAAGCACAAGACGGAAAAAAGAAAGCTACGTGGTTGCTATTTAAGTTAGCACACCCCGTAGCTTTTTTCTTAGTTTCTACCGTAGAGAGTGATGTATTCGTGAAGTCTGTTCAGTTTCCACTCTTCAAGCTTTGC
>CAVCYP010000071.1:0-6582 GCA_963606545.1 Sphaerochaetaceae bacterium | reverse complement strand
GAAATATTGTGATGGACTAGGCAGCGGATTAATAAAACGAAGCTGGTTAGGTCCACAAAGCTTTAGACCTTGATAGACTAGGCTTTGGCGGACTAGGCCCAGGGGTTGAAGTATCGGCCACCGTTGATGAAGTTCAACGAGAGGGATACTGCTAGGCTTATGACAGATAGGATTAGGGCTACCCAGTCGCTCTTTTTGAAGGAGCGGAAGGAGTACCAGGTGCGCTTTTTGCTTTTGCCAAAGCCTCTGAGTTCCATGGCATTTGAGATGATTTCTATTCTATCCATGGAGGAGATGATGAGGGGGAAGAGCATGGCGGCGGCATTTTTGAGCCTCTTTAGGAGGCTTTGTTTTTTACTGGCCATTTCTAGACCTCGGGCTTGTTGGGCAAGAGAGATATCGTGGTATTCCTTTTGGATGTCTGGGATGTATCGGAGGGCAAGGGAGACGGAATAGGCTATCTTGTAGCTGATGCCAATCATGTTGAGGGAGGAGGCGAATTCGCTGGGGTCCGTGGTGGAGACAAAAATCATTACAAGTGGGATTGTGGCTAGGTATTTGAGAACTACGTTCAGGTGGTAGAAGAGTTGTTCTTCTGTTAGCGTCCATCTGCCAAGGCCTTCTAGCAGGACGTGGCGAGTGCCGTAGATGGAGACTCCGTGTTCTGGGGAGAAGACGTAGATGAGTAAGTTGTTTAGTACCATGAAGATAAAGGTCAGTACAAAGAGGGTCTTTACTTCCCTGAGTTTTATTTTGGAGAGCTTGAAGAGGAGAAGCGCAAAGACTAGCATCACGGCCAAAAAACGGGTGTCGAACGTGGTCATGGCTGCAAAGGTGAGGAGGATGAGCGCGCTGAGTTTGGTGGCCCCGCTGAGGCGGTGAATTAGGGAGTCCTTTTCTATATAGTTAAAGAGGTTAATCATGCTCTTACCTCCCTGTCATATTCTATGAATCTATGTATGAATTGGGTGTCCTTGAGGTTACACATTTGGGCAAGGGTGGAGAGGCTGGTCTTCTTTAAAGAGGCTTTCTGAGTGAGGTTGTCATCTGTCAGGATTTCTTCTGGGGTTGCGTCTGCAATCTTTTTGCCGTCTGTGAAGACTACGGAGCGGGTGCAGTATTCTAGCATGAGGTGCATGTCGTGGGTGATGAGAATAATGGTCACGCCGGCTTTGTTCAGTTCTTTTAGAAATTCCATGATTTCTGTGTAGTGCTTGAAGTCTTGGCCTGCTGTTGGCTCGTCCAAAATGAGGATTTCTGGGTTCATGGAGAGAATTGAGGCAATGGTAACGCGTTTTTTCTGTCCATAGGAGAGGGCGCTGATGGGCCAGTTGCGGAAGGGTCTGAGACCACAGACCTGGAGAACTTCATCTCCTATGCGGTCTATTTCCTCTGGGGTCTTGGTTTTGCTTAGAACTAGGCCAAGGGTTACTTCTTCCTTTATCATGGTTTTTGTAATCATTTGGTTTGGGTTTTGCATGACGTAGCCTATATGGCTGGCCCGCTCTTTGATAGAGTAGGTGCTAAGATCTACGCCGGAAAGTTTCATGACGCCGGAATCTGGTTTTTCAAAGCCGCAGATGAGCTTGCTGAAGGTGCTTTTGCCGGCTCCGTTACGGCCCACAATGGACATCATCTCGCCTTTTGTGAGGGTGAAGTCTATGTCCTCTAAGGCTTTATGCCCGCGTGCGCCCGGATACGTAAAGCTTAGGCCTTTTACTTCCAACAGTACTTCTGGTTTTTCCGTTGGTTTGCTATCTGGAATGCTTCTAAACCAAGCTCTGACTTTTTCCTTGTCAGCCTCAGCTAGTACCAGCGTATCTATCCGGCCGGGCTTTTTGTCCTCTGTTATATCCACGCCGGCATACTTGAGCGCCGTCACGTACAGGGGCTCCCTGATTCCCGTCTCAATCAGCGCCTGGGAAGAAAGCAGCTCATCCGGCGTCTGGTCCGCTATAATGCGACCGTCCTTCATCAGCACAACGCGGTCAATTGGCCGCCAAAGTACGTCCTCAATTCTGTGCTCTATGATTAGGATGGTAGCGCCGGTGGTCTTCTGAAGCTCGTCAATAAGCTCAATGGTCTTTTTCCCGCTCTCTGGGTCTAGGTTTGCAAGCGGCTCGTCAAAAAGATAAATCTTTACCTTGTCTACCATTACGCCTGCAAGCGATACTCTTTGCTTTTGCCCGCCAGACAGCGTCTGAGGAGCGTGCGAGAGAAAATTCTCCATGCCCACCTTCTTAGCCGCCTCCAGCACCTGCGCCTTCATCTCTTTAAGTGGCGTGTTGTCGTTCTCCAGCGCAAAAGCAATATCCTCGCCAACCGTCAGCCCAATAAACTGGCCGTCCGAATCCTGCAGCACCGTCCCCGTAATCTTGCTGAGCGAGAAAATATCGTAATCCCTGAAGCTCTTACCGTCAATTGTGAGCTCCCCCTGTGCCTGCCCCGGATACGAAGCCGGAATGAGCCCGTTAAGCGTAGACGCAAGAGTACTCTTCCCACAGCCCGATGGTCCGCAGATGAGAATCTTTTCTCCGGCGTTTATTTTAAGGTTTATGTTGTAAAGAGTTGGCTCCGCTTGAGCCTTGTATTGGAAGGAGAAGTTTTTAAATTCAATAACAGGAGACGACACGCAAACCTCGCTTAGCTTTAAAGAAAAATAGCTTTAAAGAAAAATGCTTCCCTCTGCGGGAAGCATTGAAATTAAAAAAGCTGTCCTCAGTTTTCTTTCTTGAGAGAGCCAGCCTTTGGTTTTGCCTTGTTGTAAGCAACAGCAAGAAGAGTTCCAATAATTGCTGTTGTAACAATGTTTGCAAGACCAGCAACCAGCCCCTGTGTGAAGACTTTGTTGGCTGGTTCAGCGTAGATGAGGATATCAAATATTGGTGCAACAACTCCCCATGCAACAATGTTGGCAATTACCTGACCCAGGTTGAATTTGATGATTTCCGACTTGCCAAATTTGTCTTCAACGTTGATTCCGTTTGTCAAAAGTCCCATGATGAGACCTGCAACGCCAGAAGCAATAACCCAGCTCCACCAAATGCCCCAACCATAGGAGAAGTCAATTAAAGCATGACCAATGAAGGCAATGAGGAGACCTGCAAGAGGGCCGTAAATTGCTGCCATGAAAGCCAAAAGGCCATACTGAGTAGAAATGTTTGTATTTGGTACTGGGCTTGGAATTGAGACGAATCTTCCAAGAACAAAGAAGAGCGCAGCTCCAATGCCAATTGCTACAATTGTAATGATTGGATTCTTTTTAGTGAGTTTCATTTTTCCTCCTGAGGGCTTTTGCCCGTGCTTCCTTTATTATCCCCCAAAACTGCTAATATGACAACCATATAAATGGTGTTATAATATTAGTATGAGCACGTCAGTTTTTGTTGCTTTGGCCCTTTTGGGGCTATTGATTGTGGTAATTCTGCTTGTAATTCTCTCTAGATTGTCCAAGTCTAGAGATGATTCTGAATTGCAAGAGGCTTTAAAAAGACAAGATCAGACTCTAGCTAATGTTTCCACTAGGCTACAGTTGATGAAAGAGGATAATCAAAAACAGCTGGCTCAAATGCAAGCTCTTGCCAAGGATGTGGATAATCTTCAAAGGGTTCTGACCAACGTTAAGACTAGGGGCATTTGGGGAGAGCTTCAGGCTCAGCGAATCCTGGAGGAGATTCTTCTTCCTGAGCAGTTTGATATGAACGTTGCCACTAAAAAGGGAAGTCTAGACCGGGTTGAGTTTGCGGTTAAGCTTCCTGGAGTCAATGAGGGGGAGAAAATCTATTTGCCAATTGATTCCAAGTTCCCCCTTGAGGATTATGAAAGACTTTGTGATGCTTTACAACGGGGGGACTCAGAGCAAATTAGGCTTTCTAGAAGAGCTCTTGAGATTCGTATTCTCAATGAGGCTAAAGATATTAGAGATAAGTATATAGATGTTCCTTATACCACTGATTTTGGGGTTTTATTTCTGCCGGTTGAGGGCCTTTACGTTGAAGTGCTTTCTATTCCAGGCCTGCAGGAAAGGCTTCAGAGAGATTTTCATATTATGGTCATAGGGCCGGCAACGTTGGCGGGGCTACTGAATAGCTTGCAAATGGGGTTCCGAACGCTGGCTATTGAGAAGAAGAGTTCTGAGGTGTGGCAGCTGCTGGGCCAGGTGAAGTCTGAATATCTTAGGATGAGCGGGGTGCTGGAGAGCGTGAAAAAGAAGCTTGCATTGGCAAGCAATGAAATAGATAATGCATTTACGCGACACCGGGCAATGGAGAGGCGTCTTAGGGACGTTGAGACCGTTGAAGAGGTGCAAGAAGAGCAAAATGAGGAGGACTAGGATGGATCTTAAAGGAAGAAGTTTTCTTACATTGAAGGATTATACGAAGGAAGAGATTCTTGGAATGATTGACCTGGCTGCTGAGCTTAAGGCTAAGAAGAAGAAAGGCGAGGTTGGGCATCTTCTTGAAGGTAAAAATATTGTTTTGATTTTTGATAAGACTTCTACTAGAACTAGGTGTTCGTTTGAAGTAGCTACGCTAGATGAAGGGGGTCATGTGACGTTCTTGACCAACTCTCAGATGGGCAAGAAGGAGTCTATTGAGGATACTGCCCGCGTTTTGGGCCGCATGTATGACGGCATTGAGTACCGTGGGTTTGAAATGAAGGTGTGTGAGGCTTTGAGGGACTACTCTGGAGTGCCGGTTTTCAACGGGCTGACGGATGATGACCATCCAACTCAGGTTTTGGCCGATTTTCTCACTGCACGCGAGCATTTGAACAAGCCGTTTGACCAGATGAAGATGGCCTATATTGGCGATGGTCGCAACAATGTTGCTATGGCCTTGATGATTGGGGCTGCTAAAGTGGGTATGGACTTTGCAATTGGCACACCACAAGAACTTTTCCCCTCCCAGGCCTTCCTGGACGAAGTTGACGCCTTTGCTGCAGAAAGCGGTAGCGAGCTCATGGTCACCACGGACCCCTACGAAGCTGTAGAGAATGCCGATATCATCTATACCGATGTCTGGGTGTCAATGGGTGAAGAGGATAAAATGGAAGAACGTATTGCTCTTTTACGGGATTACCAGGTTACCATGGATCTGCTTAACTCTACCGGCAAGAAGACAACTATTTTTGAGCATTGTCTGCCATCTTTCCACGACTTAAATACTGTGGTAGCTAGAGATGTAGCAAAGAAATACGGTGAGAAATATAACCTGACTACCGGAGAGATGGAAGTGACTGATGAAGTCTTCCGTTGTCCAAGATCAGTGGTTTTTGATGAGGCAGAAAACAGAATGCACACCATTAAGGCCGTGCTGGTTTCTCATCTGGTATAACTTCTAATTAGATCCGTCACTAGTTGGCGGATCACTTTTTTATTCTCAGGAAGATAGACCATGTTCATGCAGTAACTTTCACCAAGAGCAATGAGCTTTTGGGCTTCCTCCTGAGCATTAATCTTCTTATCTGGGCTAGCTGAAACCTTTACAATTTCTCTAATGGTTCTGGCTAGGTAGAGAGAAAGTAGGGCGGTTCTGCGCTTGATGATATCGTGGATATCCACCTCAACTTCTGAGAGAAATTTAACCAAGTTTTTGATTTGTCTTTCTATTGTGTCTGCCGTGTCAAGGATGTCTAGCATGACCTTTTCAAGCTTTTCAGCGGGATCCTCTATGTCTGCCCATTCTGGAGAGGAGTACTTTGCCATCATGGTGTCTGTGGTTGTCTTTATTGCATAAAGAAATATCTCAGATTTATCTTTGAAATACTGATAAACGGTGGTTCTTGATAGTCCACAGGCGGCTGCAATAAGGCCAAGGTTTGTGTCTTTGTAGCCTTCTGTTGCAAAGATTTCCAGTGCAGCATAAAGGATTTCTTTTTTTCTTTCTTCGTGATCAATTACTTTTGGCATCTTCTCAATTTTCCAAAACTTTTTAATATTTTACAAACAGTCAATTATATCGCAAAACCCATTATACAGTCAAAGATTAAACAGCTTCACTTGCCGATTTTTTACATTTTTCGTAACTTAGGCCTTGGGAGAGACCTGGGGGTAAAAGATGAATTTTGATAAGTTTACAATAAAAATGAAAGAAGCCTTGCAAGGGGCTGAAAATCTTGCAAATAGGTATAACAATTCTGAAATTGGAAATGAGCATATGCTACTTTCCATGCTTCAGCAACAGGATGGAATTGCTCAGCCACTTTTTTCAAAGGTTGGCGTGAATTTCCAGAATTTGCTTTCTGACGCTCATAATATTGTTGAAAGACTTCCTAAGGCTTACGGTAGTGCTGTTAATCAGACGGTTTCTAATAAACTTCTTCAAGTTTTGAACAATGCTCAGGCAGAGGCTGACAAGTTCAAGGATGAGTACGTTAGCACTGAGCATGTTATTTTGGCCCTGCTGGAGGATGATGGTGCAGCTGGACAACTACTTAAGAGATATGGCGTTACAAGAGAAGCTTTGATGGAGGCTCTTCAGAGTATAAGAGGCAACCAGAGGGTTACTGATGAAGATGCTGAAAGTAAGTATCAGTCTTTGGAAAAATACTGTAAGGATATGACCGCTTTGGCAAGACAGG
>CAVCYP010000070.1:0-6810 GCA_963606545.1 Sphaerochaetaceae bacterium | reverse complement strand
TTTGAGACCAGCATGTTTGATTTCGTTGACTGTCATTAAAATATTCTCCTTTGAGCCTAGGATAAGCCCTAACAATCCAAAGCCCACTCTTAGAAATTTAATATTTTTTCAAACCATATTCAAGTATACAGAGATTATAGTCATGGAATGTGGTCCCAGAATATGTTACAATCAACCCAACATGTTGGAATCAGTAGAAAATCACAGTTTTTTTAAGCCAGAGCTAGCCCTACCCGCAGGCTCCCTGCAATGCGCCCTTTATGCCTTCAAAGGAGGTGCGGACGCCGTCTACTTTGGCCTCAAAGACTTTTCCGCAAGAAAAGGCGCCGTCAACTTCACCTTTGAAGACGCCAGAAAGCTCAAAGAAATCTGCAAAACCCAAGGCAAAAAGTTCTACGTAACCCTAAATACTTTGTTATACGACAACGAATTACCCCGCGCCTACGCTCTACTCAAACAACTAGCCTATCTCCAGCCCGATGGCCTTATTGTTCAAGATTTGGGTATAGCTAAAATTATAAAAGACAACTTTCCAAACCTAGAGCTTCATGGCTCAACTCAACTTGCCGTTCACACGGTAGAGGGAGTAAAAGAACTTCAAGAGCTAGGCTTTACCCGCGTGGTTCTTTCAAGGGAACTCTCCTTTGATGAAATCAAGAAAATCCGCCAAGCCTGCCCAGACATAGAACTTAAGGTTTTCATTCATGGCGCCCTTTGCTATGGCTTTTCAGGCCTCTGCATGGCAAGTGAGACCATAACGGGCAGAAGCGCCAACCGTGGTGCCTGCGCTCAAATTTGCAGAACTTGGTTCTCTAAAGATTCAAAGGATTCAAAAGATTCAAAGGCCATTAAAGCGCAAGAATCCAGCTGGCTCTTTAGTATGAAAGACCTTTGTCTGGGCCAACTGGTTCAAAAGTACGCCCAACTTGGCATTGATTCTTTAAAGATTGAAGGCCGCATGAAAGGGCCCGAATACGTCTACTGGTGCGCAAAATATTACAGCCTGTTGCTATCTGGCTTAGATGAGAGCAATGAAGAAGTCAAATGGGCCAAAGAGTGCATGCAAACCTCCTTCTCCCGCGAGACCACCCTTGGTTTCTTTAACTCAAAAGAAGGCGGAAGTTGCAATGCAGAGAACATGGTTTGCTCAACTTACCCGTCTCATAAGGGCATCCAAGTTGGCACCCTTGAGAAGGTTCTTGGCTCAAAAGCTATAATCCGTTTTACTAAACCAGTAGCCTTGCGTGATGGCCTATTAGTGATATCACAAGGCGAAAAATCAATGGAAAGTAGTGGTTTTGGGGTATCGTTTATAGAAGGAGGCCGGTCTTTTATAAGTGAAGGACAAACTGCAACTATCAATTTTCCAACTCTGGACTTTAGTAGAAAACCTACCTTTGGGACCCCGGTCTACTGCACCTCAAGACACAATCAGAACCTTCCACTTCTTTCAGAAAGTCTACCGCTTTACAAAAAGCCAGTAGACCTAACAATAGACCTCAAGCCCAACCTAATTGTCATCAATGGTTTGAGCTTTGAAGGTCCAATCCAACAGGCAAATAATCCAATTGATATACAAAGCAACTTTGAAAAGACTTTCCAGGCCTCTGATAAGAGCTACTTCACAGCTGGCACAATACATATAGATAATCAAAGTGGCTTTACTACCCCTTTTATCCCGCTGTCGGTTCTAAAACAGATAAGGCGTGAGTTCTATGCCACACTGGATGCTAACTTTGAAACCGCTCTTCAAGAAAATTCGGAGGCCTTGAGAATTCCAGAAAAGGCAGAAAGCTTCAAACTTCCACCCCGCTCAAAACTGGGTCTTTGGGAGGAACTTATTGAGCTTGATAATTTCAAATACCTGCCACTAAGTCCACTCCTGTTTGAGGAGGAGCAGTACCTTTCAAAACTGGATAAGCTTGTAGAGCAGGAGCCTGAGGTAATTATCGGGTTAAATAATGTGGCGCAGGTGCGGTGGGCAAAGCGGCATCCAGAGGTCAAGGTGTTTGCCGATGTCTTCCTCTACACGGCCAATGCGGTGGCGTATGAGGCGCTCAAGGAGGAGCTACCAAGTTTGGTGGGCTCGTACGAGAGGACTTGGGGGAACGTGGACGCGGCGTTCAAGTTGCCGTTGTTTATAAGTAGAGTTTGTATGCGCCACAATGGGCTGGATTTGCCTTGTAAAGGTTGCACCAGAAACAACACTTACCACCTGGCGCAAAATGAAAAACGTTATAAAGTAATTTGCAAGGATTGCATTACTTTGATGATAGAAGAATAAAAAGGAGACTCCTATGAGCAAAGAGATGGATAATGAGAAACGGGTGAAAAAGAATCTGTTAATGTTCCCTGTTGGTACCATTGGAAGAGATGCCGTCTACCAGTTGTTTACCAACTTCATTTTAACTTTCATTCTTTTCACCAGACAGTTAACAGCAGCCCAATTGGCAGCTATTACAGCAATTATGGTGGCAGCACGTGTGTTTGACGCCCTCAATGACCCAATAATGGGAAACATCATTGAGAGAACAAGAACCAAATGGGGCAAGTTCAAGCCTTGGCTTCTTGCTGGCTCTGTCAGTACCATGGCAGTTGTCATTACCGCCTTCAACACCAAGCTTCAAGGCTGGAAGTTCGTTTGGTTGTTTGGCTTCCTCTATTTTGCCTACAGCATCACCTACACTATGAACGATATTTCCTTCTGGGGCATGATTCCTGCTTTGTCCTCAGATGGCCATACGAGGGACCAATTCACCTCTAGAGCCACACTTTTTGCAGGAATTGGCGGAACTGGGGCATCAATTTTAATTCCTATGCTCACAACTGGAGCCATGACAATTGGCGGAAGCACAGCAACCGCCTACGGAATTATCTCCATTATAATTAGCATAATGAGTCCACTTTTCCTCTGCTTCATATTCTTTGGAGTCAAAGAAAACAGAGATGATCAGTCAAAGCCAGCTCCAAAAATTAGTTTAAAGATGATTGTTAACACAATTGTCAAAAACGACCAACTCCTTTGGGTTTCTTTAATTTTCTTGATTCAGCAGATTGGAAGTGGCATTGTTCTTGGTGGCGTTGGTTCTACCTACATATATCTAGAGTTTGGCTACAACGGAGGCCTCTACTCCTTGTTTACCACAATTGGAATGTCGGCCACAGCAATACTTATGGTCTTCTATCCTACAATTTCTAAGAGAATTCACCGCAAAAAGCTCATGAGTATCATGCAGATAATCTCCATTGTAGGCTATGCTCTCATGCTTATTGCCGGTCTTGCCTTGCCAGCTGTCATGCTTAAGTTCTACTTAATTACAATTGGCTACATGCTTTCTAACTTTGGAATGTACTGCTTCTACTTAATCCTGATGATTTCCATTATCAACACTGTTGAATACAACGAGTACAAGAACGGCAGCAGAAGCGAGGCCATCATCTCCTCCCTACGCCCCTTCTTCACCAAGGTTGGAAGCGCTCTGGTAGTTGTAATCACCACAGCAACTTATCTGATTTTTGGCGTCACAAATTATACCAATCAAATATCGGATTTAGAGAACCAGGCAGCCCGTAATCTCATCACGGAGGCCCAAAAGCTCGCTGCAATAGACAATGTCTTGACCGGAATTAGCTCAAGCCAGACCAACGGCCTGCTTCTTAGCATCACCGTGGTACCTCTAATCTTCATGCTGGCCACCTATTTCCTCTACAAAAAGCACTACAAGCTGGACGAGCCCGAGTACGAGCGCATCTGCAAGGAGCTGGAAGCCCGCCGCGCAAATTCAACTAACTAACCCCGATATATAATAATTAAGGCTGTCGCAGAAAACCTACGACAGCCTTTTTTTATTTTCGCTTAAAAAAAGCGAGGCTGATGCTATTCAAGTTAGCACTCAGCCTCACCTTACTTTTACAAAAAAAGGCGATGCTGGTACTATTCGCGCTAGTATCCAGCTGGTTCTACTTTTCGCTCAAAAAAAGCGAAGCTGATGCTATTCAAGTTAGCACTCAGCCGAGCTTTTTTTCCCTTAGCTATTCTTTGCCTCATAGTCCTTAAGGAAGTCAACAAGAGCAACAACGCCTTCTTTTGGCATTGCGTTGTAGATGGAAGCTCTGAGACCACCAACAGACTTGTGACCCTTGAGGTTGTCATAACCAGCTGCCTTTGTAGCTGCAACAACCTGAGCATCAAGCTCTGCACTCTCTGTGACAAATGGAATATTCATGAGTGAGCGATCTTTCTTCTCAACTGTTCCCTTGAACATCTTTGAAGAATCCAAGAAATCATAGAAGACCTTAGCCTTATCCTCATTAATCTTATTCATAGCCTCAAGACCGCCAAGGCTCTTGAGATACTTGAAGACCTTACCGCAGCAGTAGATTGCCCAGCAGTTTGGTGTGTTGTACATGCTTCCGTTGTCAGCATGTGTCTTGTACTGAAGGTAGATTGGCAGATTTGTAAGATCATCTCTGATGAGATCTTCACGAATGATAACAACAACCATTCCAGCAGGACCAACGTTCTTCTGAACACCAGCATAAATCAAACCATAGTCTGAAACATTGCATGGCTTTGAAAGGAACATTGAAGACTGGTCAGAAACAAGGATGTGACCTTTTGTGTTTGGAAGCTTCTGCCATGTTACACCATGGATTGTCTCGTTCTCGCAGATATAGACATAGTCTGTATCTTCAGGAATGTCCAAATCAGAGCAATCTGGGATGTAGGTGTAGTTCTTATCCTTTGAAGAAGCTGCAACAATAACCTCACCAACCTTCTTGGCTTCAGCAATAGCTTTCTTTGACCAAGCACCAGTTTCAATGTAAACAGCCTTACCATTCTTCATAAGGTTCATAGGAATCATTGAGAACTGAAGTGTTGCACCACCCTGGATGAAGAGAACTTTGTAGTTATCTGGAATACCCATAAGGTCTCTAAGATCTTGTTCTGCATCATCAATAATCTGCTGATAAACCTTTGAGCGGTGGCTCATTTCCATGACACACATGCCGCTTCCGCGGTAGTTCATCATCTCGTCGCGAATCTCTTCCAAGACTGGCTCTGGCATCATTGCAGGACCGGCTGAGAAATTGAAAGTACGTCCATATTTCATAAAACAATCCTCCGTTGTTCTTTTTTCATGTGATAATTCCAGCCTACTACACAATGCAACAAAATGCAACAAATTTTTACCCCACAAAAACCCACAAAGCTCTTGCCTAAAAATTTAAAATATAAAGAATCAAATACATGGCCTTTATTAAAAACAAAACAGAAGTAGATATGTCTCAGGGAGATATTCTTTCTCTCCTAGTTAACTTTGCCACCCCGCTTTTGCTAGGAAACATTTTTCAGCAACTTTACAACACCGTGGACACCTGGGTTGTTGGAAACTACGTTGGAAAGAATGCCTTTTCTGCCGTTGGAACGCTAAACCCTATCATTAATACTTTAATTGGATTTTTCATGGGCTTTTCCAACGGAGCTTGTGTAATTATTGCAAGACATTTTGGAGCTGGAGATAAAGAAAAAGTTAGCCGTGCTGTCCATACCTTTGTTGCTGTAACTCTTATCTTATGTGTTGTTTTTACTGTGCTTGGATTACTTCTCACCCCGTATCTGTTAAATCTAATAAAATCCCCTGTAGAAGTCAGAAGTGAGCAATCGGTTTATCTTTCAATTTACTTTTCAGGGGTGACGGGACTTTTACTGTATAACACTGGCTCTGCAATCCTAAGAGCGGTAGGAAACTCCGTTATACCCTTCATTTTTCTAGTGATATCGGCCTTACTGAACATCGTTTTAGATTTGGTGTTCGTTATAAATTTCAAGCTAGGTACAGCCGGCGTGGCCTATGCAACCATCTTGTCGCAGATGATATCGGCTATCTTGGTGGTGATTCTGCTGTTGAGAACAGATTCCAGCGTGAAGCTCAGTTTCAAGAAGATTCACATTGATTTTCAGCTTTTAAAGAGCATCATTATTGTTGGACTTCCGTCTGCAATTCAAATGTCCATCACGGCGTTCTCAAATATCTTTGTACAATCGTACATCAACTATTTTGGTTCAGATGTAATGGGAGGTTGGACGGCCTACTCCAAGTTAGACCAGCTGTTGTTCCTGCCAATGCAATCTCTGGCGCTGGCAACTCAGACCTTTGTCAGCCAGAACCTAGGAAGACATTACACCCAGAGAGCAAAGAAGGGTATTATCACGGCCCTACTTTCTTCTATTGTTTGCACCATCCTTCTCATTGTTCCAGTCATTGGTTTTGCTCCAAAGCTAGTTAAATTCTTCATTGATGACAATGAAGCAGAGGTCATCCGTTACGGCACAATGTTCTTAAGATTAATTTCACCTTTCTACGTTGCCTGCTGTTTCAACCAAATCTTTGGTGGAGCACTAAGAGGTGCTGGAAAGTCCTCTTCTTCAATGATTGTTATGCTGGGATCCTTTGTCTTTGCTAGGCAAATATATCTTTATATAACAGCTAATTATATCAGCAATACGGTTATTCCAATTTGCATGGGATATCCGTTTGGCTGGATTTTATGCAGTCTTCTGATGCTAATCCTCTACAAGATTTGTTTCACAGAAAAGAGCCTGTACAAAACTCAATTATAAAAATGAAAAAACTAGCCCTGAAGCAAAAAGCCTCAGAGCTAAAAAGTTCAAATCTAAAGTTCAAAATCTCGCTTATTTTTTTGCTATGTACTTTCTAATATCAAGAGCAACAGCTACAACAATAACCAAGCCCTGTGCAATGTAGTTGTAGTATGGGTTTACGCCAAGGAACTGAAGGATAATCT
>CAVCYP010000069.1:0-6813 GCA_963606545.1 Sphaerochaetaceae bacterium | reverse complement strand
CGTAGAGAGTGATGTATTCGTGAAGTCTGTTCAGTTTCCACTCTTCAAGCTTTGCCGGATTCATTCTCCAAGACCAGTTGGAAGAGCCAACGGTTGAAGGTTCATTCATTCTAGCACTGTTATCTAAGCCCATAATATCCTGCATTGGGAAAATTACGTATTTTGCAGAGCTTGCCAATAGGGTGCGAAGCATCTGCCATACCACTTCATGGTCTGGACACTGGAGGTAACGTCTTACAATGTCTTTGTAGGCATCATTCTGATGATCGTACCAACCTTGTGCGGTCTCATTGTCATGAGTTCCAGTGTAAGCAACACAGTTTTGGTCATAATTATGAGGAAGATAGTCATTTGTTGCATCAAAGGTACCCTTTGAAAGGTCAAATCCAAATATGTAGATTTTCATTCCTGGGAAACCTGTATCTTCTCTAAGCTTTTTTACTGAAGAAGTCATGAAACCAAGATCCTCTGCAATGATGTTCATTCCTTTGAAGTGACCAAGGAGTTTCATTCCAGGACCTGGCATCCACTTTCCATTGATAGCGGTGGTTTCCCCGGCAGGGGTTTCCCAGTAGGAGTCAAAGCCCCTGAAGTGGTCAATTCTAAGAATATCGACCAACTTTAGTGTATTTTCAACTCTGCTTCTCCACCAAGCAAAGTCGTCTTTTTCATGCTCTTTCCAGTTGTAAACAGGATTTCCCCAGAGTTGACCAGTAGGGGAGAAGTCATCTGGCGGGCAACCTGCAAGGGCTAATTGATTGCCCTGTGCGTCAAACTTAAAAAGCTTTCTGTTTACCCATACGTCTACACTATCACTTGCTGCAAAGATTGGTATGTCTCCAATTATTTGAATGCCAATCTCATTTGCAAATTTGTGCAGAGAGTTCCATTGTGAGTAGAAGAAGTACTGGAGAGCTTTTGTTACTTCAATTTCCTGTGCAAGGGTTTTTTTCCACTTTGCTAGAGCTGCTTTTTTTCTGTTTTTAAGGTCATCGGGCCAGAGGAACCAGCGGGAATCGTTGAAGTGGGCGGTGAGGCCTTGGTAGAGGGCATAGTCGTCAAGCCACCAGGCATTTTCAGAGCAAAAGTTGACGTAGTCTGCGTCTGTGGCGTGCTTTTGGACAAATTGTGAGGCTATCTCTTTGAGGTAGACCATTTTGTGGGAATAGACAGAGGTATAGTCTACTCTTGAAGTGCGGTCTGCACAGGTGTCTGGGTAGTTCAGATTTATGTCTGAGAAGATTGTGTTGAGGGACCTGATGTCTATAAGTAATTCGTTGCCGGCAAAGCAAGAACGACTCGAGTAAGGGGAGTCTCCGTAGCCAGTTGGGCCCAAAGGTAAAATCTGCCAAAGATGTATGCCTGCTTGCGACATGAGGCTAAGAATTTTTCTTGCCTCAATTCCTAAATCACCAATTCCATACGGGGATGGAAAAGAAGTTGGGTGAAGTAAAACACCGCAAAAACGTTTGTCAGTTTGCATGCAAAAACTATACTCTATAAGAATTTTTTTTTCTACATACTGTGTTGTTAACTCGCATAATTTGGGTTATAATAAGGACATGGCTTCAGACGTTAAGACAGAATTCCAAATTGGTGAACATGTAGTATATCCTCTTCAGGGAGTAGGTGTTATTAAAGACATTAGAGAGCGTATTGTTCGCAACGCTCCAGTTCTTTATTACGTTATCTATATAGATATATCGGACATGACGGTAAGTATCCCTGTGGATAAAGTACATGAATCTGGGGTCCGTGCAATTGTTCCCAAGGAGACTGCTCTTCAGGCTTTGGAGGCTATTTCTGCTAAATATGAGCCGGTTTCAGTTGATTGGAAGGCTCGTTATCAGATGAACGTGGATTTAATCAAGGAAGGTTCTATTTTCTCTATTGCTAAAGTGGTTCAGGGTTTGTACCACAGAAGTAAGATTAAGGAGCTTCCAGTTCAAGAAAGAAAGCTTTATGACAATGCTATTAGACTTTTGATTGATGAATGTTCTTACGCTTTGGGTAAGGATCAAAAGGAAATAGAAAAAACTGTCTTTAGTTGTTTGGAGAAATAATGTCAGTACGCCATGCCGTTATAGTGACTGCGGCAGGCTCTTCCCGCCGTTTTAATGCTGCTTCTTCTCAGGCTCCTGTAAAAAAAGAATTTCTCACGCTCAATGGAAAATCTATTTTGGCTAATGCTATTGAGCCTTTCTTGGCTGTTAAAGGGCTTGTTTTAGTTGTAGTTACTTACAGAAAAGAGTCTTTCAAGGAAACTTCAGATAACTTGAAAACCCTTGAACTCCCAGATGGAGTAGAGCTCCTTTTGGTGGAAGGCGGAGAGACTAGACAGCAAAGCGTATTTAATGCCCTAATAAAACTTGACCATATTAATGTAACCAAGCAGCTAGATCTTCAGCTAGTCAGTATTCACGATGGAGCAAGACCTTTTGTAAAGCCCCAAACTATTGAAGCTTGCCTGAAAGCGGCAATGAAAACTGGTGGGGCGGCCCCATGTGTTCCAATTTCAGATACCCTTGTTAAAGCGGAAAAAGGAATTATTACAGGACGTGTAGACAGAACTAAGGTTTACGGGGTGCAGACTCCTCAAACCTTCCGCTACCCCGATATCTTCTTAGCTCACGTGGAAGCTTGGCACAAATCCAAGGAAAAGGATGGCCTAATTTACACAGATGACACGCAAATTTTCACAGATTATGGATATCAGGTAGCTATTGTTGAAGGCGACCCTAAAAATAAAAAGATAACTTACCCTAAGGATTTGGAGAATTTATGAGAGTTGGAACCGGTTGGGATTTGCATAAACTTGCCTCAGGAAGAAAGCTTGTTTTAGGTGGCATTGAGATTCCTTCTGAGAAGGGCTGTGTGGGCCACTCAGATGGGGATGCTCTGATTCATGCTGTAATTGATGCCCTGCTTGGTGCCTGTGGTCTAGATGATATTGGAACCCTCTTTCCTGATACAGATCCGGCTTACAAGGATGCTGATTCAACTAAACTCTTAACTCAAGTAGTCTCAAAAATCAAAGCTCTTGGGTTTACAGTTATCAATTTAGATACAACTGTGATCTTACAAACTCCAAAACTTGGTTCCTTTAAACCTCAAATCAAAGAAAGACTGGCAACCCTTTTAGGGTTAGAAATAGGAGCTGTTGGTGTGAAGGCAAAAACTGCAGAAGGTATTCTTATGGAACTAGGGAAAGGGGATGCTGTTATTGCTCAAGCTACTGTGCTTGTTGAATAAGCTGTAAGTCTTTAAACGGATGTATATCCAGAGGATTTGAATTCCAACCTTCAATTAAATCATCTCTGACAAAATTTGTTGCAAAGGCTGTTGATACCGGAATTACAACGCCAGCTTCTAGTAAGAGTTCTTCAGCTTCAAGCAGTAGTTGCTTGCGCGTTACTTCATCTGCCTTTTGTGCAAGTTCAATTAGCTGGTCATATTCAGTGTTCGAATAGTTGGCAAGATTAAAAGAGCTTGAAGATTCAAACAAACTGAGGAAGGCCATTGGGTCAAAGTAATCTCCAATCCAAGTCATGGTGCAGAAATCAAAAGGATTTTCTTCCGGATTTGAGGCGTAGACAGAAATTGGAACTGTATTGAGGGTAACTGTAACTCCAAGATATTTTGACCAAATTTCTGCTATAAACTCAGCAACTGCTGCATTCTGAGAGCCTCTTGTAATGCCCATGTTAATTACAGGTAGGTTGCATTCTCCGTACGGATAACCGCCTTTTTCTAAGAGCTCAAGAATTTGAGTTGAGAGGGTTGCAGTTGCTCCGCTTTGAGGAACTAGAGAAGTGGATTTCATCAGGGAATCCTGAAGGTCTCTGATTACATCCCAAGGAATCAGGGCTATAAGAGCCTGTCGCACATATTTATTTGCATAGGCCCCCTCTTTTGCACTGAAGTAGAAGAAGGTTGTTGCATACAGTCTTGAGATTACCATCCAGTCTGAGGCGTCTTGAACTGCAGCCATTGACCATTGAAGTTCTCCGGTTTTGAAAGCACTGTCAAAGTCAGAGCCAAAAAGAATTTCAATTCTGTCGTTTTTAACTTCACCCCAGTAATGTTTATTCCTTGCTAAGACTACCCCTTTATCAGTCTTACTTTCTAACGTGTAGGCTCCGCTATAGCTAGAAGTATCCTTTATTGCTGCCAAACAAGGTTGACATAAAAGGCTTGGGAAATAAGCAACAGCATGGTCTAAATTTACAATTAAGGTATAGTTGTCTGGGGCCTCAAGGGCTAAAGTCCCGTCTTCCTTTCTAGTAACAAAATCTAAATTGCTGGCTAATGGGCCTTGAATAAGATAGTTCCAAGATTCGACAAAGGTTTTAGATGTGATGTTCTGTCCGTCAGAAAAGGTTGCCTTTTTTAAATGAAAAGTCCATTTTAGGCCATCATTTGAAACTTCATGGCTTTCTGCTAATGCGTATTGGGCTTCGCTGGTTTCACCGTTGTAGGAGAAAAGTCCATCATAAAGATTTTGCATTATAATGATACTATTACTGTCAGATGCAGTATAGGGATTGAGATTTATGGCCTCTTCTCCTGGATCCAGTCCAATCTTTATAGTCTCAGTTTGAGCACTTGCCATAAGCAACATAGGGGCTAACAATAATAGCATTAGAGACAGAGCAAATATCTTTTTCACAGCGCAAGTCTAATCCAAAAAGCCTTTAATCTCAACATCTAGGACTAATTGTGATATTATAAAAGCATGAACATGATTCTTTTTGAACAGTTTCCTTCTTCTGGGCTTATCCCTAAAGAGGATGAAAGAGCAAAGCATATAATTGAGATTCTCAAATTAAATCCTGGTGACGAGTTTAAAATGGGCATTGTTAACCAAAGTGAAGGACTTTCTAGGGTTGAGGCTATAACCCCAGAGGGAGTGACAATTTCCTATAAGCCACTTTCAAAGCCAGAACTTTATCCTGTAACTCTTCTTTGTGCTCAGGTTCGCCCCATTTGTATGAAAAGAATCCTGAGGGAGGCGGTTAGCCTTGGGGTTGGACGTATTATTCTCACCGGTTCGGACACGGGGGAGAAGTCCTATCTTTCCAGCAACCTCTACAAGACGGGCGAGTATAAGGAATATCTTCTGGATGGGGCCATGCAAGCCTGTCACGCTGGGCTTCCAGAAGTGATTTTTACTAACTCTGTGGATGGAGCCTTGAAAAAAATTGCAGAAGATATCGGATTGGAGGAAAAAGAGGTCTCGTTGATTATTCTGGATAACGTGGTTGGGGCCGTGGCGTTGAGTAAAAGCGAGGTGAAACAGCACGCGGTCTTGGCTATTGGACCTGAGCGTGGTTGGTCGCAAAGAGAACGGGATTTGTTTGTGTCGCATGGATTTAAGCCTATGCTTTTGGGCTCCAGAGTGCTTAGAACGGAGACGGCGTGCAGTACCGGAGTGGCGGTTTTGCTCTCTAGGATGAATTTTTTGTGATAATTTGACCACAATCTGCTATAATTCGTACTTAGGTTGTCCTGTGGGAGGGATACGAAAATGGCTATTTGTGTGAAGAGCGAGATTGGCAAGCTCAAGAAGGTCTTACTTCATAGACCAGGTGGAGAGCTTGAGCATCTGACTCCAGAATATCTTTCAACTCTTTTGTTTGATGACATTCCTTTCTTAAAGCGCGCTCAGTTAGAACACGATTCGTTTGCCCAGACGCTGCGAAATTGTGGCGTTGAGGTTGTCTATCTTTGCGACCTAGTCACCCAAGCGCTTAATACAGATGAGCAGGTCAAGCGACAATTTATTCGGGACTTTCTTGCAAACGCCGGTACTCGAGTTGTAGGCCTAGAAACCCAGCTTTTTAAAGCTCTCATGGACGTGCCCAATACTCGCGACATGGTCCTGCTGACAATGCAAGGCGTCCTAGACGTGGATTTTGACTTCAAAAAATCGCACCCACTACTTAATCTTACCCGTACCAAAGCGGGCTTTTTGATTGACCCTATCCCAAACCTCTACTTCACGCGTGACCCAATGGCCTCCATAGGTAACGGCGCCAGCTTAAACCACATGAGCTCCATAACGCGCAACCGCGAAACCCTCTACATGAAGTATGTTTTTGCCTTCCACCCCGATTTTCAAGGCCAAGTCAAGCAGTACTACAATCCTTCTTTCCCGTACAGCATAGAAGGTGGCGATATTCACAATCTTAGTCCAGAGACTATTGCCGTGGGTCTTAGTGAACGTTCCTGTGCTGAGGCAATTGAACTTCTTGCCAAGAATATTTTTGCTGATGAAGAAAGCACCATAAAGAACATTCTTGCCATTGATATTCCAAACATGCGAGCCTTCATGCACCTAGACACGGTCCTAACTCAGGCAGATAAGGGCATTTTTATCGTTCATCCTGGCATTATAGACCATCTTAAGGTCTACCGAGTTTTCCCTGGCGCCAAGGGTAGTGTTAAGGCTGAGGCCTTAAAAGGAAGTCTAGAATCCATCTTCTGTAAATACCTAAACCTAGACTCTGTGAAATTTATCAAATGTGGTGGAAACAGTGCCATCGCTGCCTCTCGTGAGCAGTGGAATGATGCTTCCAACGTTCTTTGCGTGGAACCTGGCAAAGTCATAGTTTACGACAGAAATACCATCACAAATTCAATTCTTAGAGACAATGGACTTCAAACCCTAGAAATTGATAGTTCTGAGCTGTCCAGAGGACGGGGTGGGCCTAGGTGTATGAGCATGCCTTTAATTAGAGAGTAGGGTTTGCTTCGTCTTTGCGTCAGATACGGCGTCAGTGCGTTCGGGCCGTGCAAAATAGCACTGTCCCT
>CAVCYP010000068.1:0-6859 GCA_963606545.1 Sphaerochaetaceae bacterium | reverse complement strand
AGGGACAGACTTGGGGCGGTTCTTTGATTAGACCAGAAGCAACAGGTTTTGGTGCTATGTATTTCACAAATGAAGTTCTCAAGCTTAACGGCGATTCTTTTGAAGGTAAGAGAGTTTCAGTTTCTGGCTTTGGTAACGTTGCATGGGGCGCTGCAATGAAGGCTTCCCAGCTTGGTGCTAAGGTTGTTGCTATTTCCGGTCCAGATGGCTACATCATTGATGAAGAGGGCGTAGGAACTCCAGAAAAGTGGAATTACATGCTTGAGCTCAGAAATTCCAACAAGAACATTGTTGCTCCATATGCAGAGAAGTTTGGGGCTAAGTTTGTTCCAGGTAGAAAGGTTTGGGAGCTCCCAGTTGACATTGCATTCACCTGTGCTCTTCAGAACGAGCTCAATGGCGATGATGCAGCTCTTCTTATCAAGAACGGCGTCAAGTATGCTATTGAAGTATCCAACATGGGATGCACACCAGAAGCTATTGCAGCTTTCCAGAAGGCAAGAATTCCATTCTGCCCAGGTAAAGCAGTCAACGCTGGTGGCGTAGCTGTTTCCGGTCTTGAAATGAGCCAGAACGCAGAGCACCTCAAGTGGTCAGCAGAAGAAGTTGATGCAAAACTTCATACCATCATGAAGAACATCTTTGATGCATGTGTAAGAGAAGGCAAGGAAGCTGACGGTTACATCAATTACGTCAAGGGTGCAAACATTGCTGGTTTCAGAAAGGTTGCTGATGCAATGTGTGAGCTTGGTTACTAATAAGTTACCAGAATAAATACAATAGGTTATCTTTAAGAACTATGTAGAGTGCTAAATTGCCTCTACATAGTTTTTTTTTGTAGTACAGACACTAATAAGGAAGCTTTATAGCTTGAGCGTAGGTACTTTCAACAAACTCAAGACTCCTTTTGAGAGTTGCAGGGTTAAAATTCTCCAGCGTCATAGGAACCTTATCCACCCCATACTTCCTATATATATTAAAGATTGTATTCCAAGGCATGAGGCCTTCTCCAATAGGAATAGTTCCATTTTTCACTGGTCCTTTGGCAAAAGGAAACTCTGAAAGAGCGTCTGCCCAGACAAAATCTTTAAGATGCATTGCACAAATGTAAGGGGCGAGCATACTCACCGCCTCATCATAGTAGGCTTGGTAATCCTCTACGCCCTTGATTGGTAGAATGTTTACGGCATCAAACAAAACTCTGAGATTTGGGCTCTCAAAAGTTTGCATTACTTTGAGCATCCTTTGCGGGGTGTCAATGGTATTTTTGTCTGCAACAGCTTCAATTGCCATGGTTACGTTGTTCTTGACTGCGCGGTTTAAAAGGCGCTCAATTAGGTTTAAAAAGATGCTGAAATTCTTGTCTGTCCAGGTGTCTTCACAACGGACATTTTTAGCATTAAGAGAGCCTGTTTCCGTAGCAACAATAGGATTTTTTAGCTCATGTGCCAAATCTAGGCCATTTTCAAAGACTTGTAGCTGACTTTCTCTTTTCTCTGGATCTGGGTGTACGGGGTTAATGTAGCAGCCAAGAATTGCTACCCTTATACCTGCCTTGTCAAAGTTTTTCTGCACAGCTTGTGCCCAGTCTGAAGTCAGAGGTTTTGGAACATCTTCTAGCGCTTTATAAGGGGCAAAATGAAGGCAGGAATTCTGTCTGAAGCTTGCTACGGTTGTGGCAAGTTCTCCTGAAGTTTTGAATTTTCCAAAGTCGTGTGCTCTAAATCCTAGGTTTAACATGCCCTAAATCTTAAGATATTTGAAATGTTTCTGTAAATATTTCTTGCGATTTTCACAATGCAGTGCAATAATGGAATAGTGTTCCATTTTTGAAACAAAGGTAAAATCGTGGGTGAGTATTCGAGTTTGAGTAAATACAGAACAACGGACCTTTTCATTTGGGGTCTTATTTTATGTGTTTTTGAAACCTTGATTCTCAAAGCCGGAACAAGTTTGTTCCCCGCTCAGCCCTATACGGTTTCTCTTGTTCCTGCCGTGGTAGCTATTGTCTATATGAGATGGGGGCTTTACGGTATGGCGCATGCGTTTCTTGGTGGAGTGGTAATTTGTTTGGCATCGGGTTTAGAGGCGGGGCTTAGACAGGTTGCCGTGTATGCGTTTGGAAATCTGCTTTCGGCTGTGGTTGTGCTGTGGCTGAAGGGGAGAGAAAAAGATATTAGAGACAGCGTGTTTCTGTCTGTGATGTTTGCAGCAATTGTTGCTTTGTTGATGCAAGTTGGTAGAGGCGTTGTTTCTTTGGTCTTGGGAGATACGATTTCTGGGGCGGTTGGATTTATCGCTACGGACGTGCTTTCTGGTGTCTTTGCCATAATTCTAGTGTTGATTGCTAGAAAGATGGACGGGCTGTTTGAGAGGCAAATTTCGTACCTACTGAGAGTTCAAGAGGCTGAAAAGGAGGCTCGTCATGAACGTGAAGGCTACTGATTATCTCATTTTTGATGAAGAAACCGGCAAATATAAGGAAAATCCGGAGCAAAAAGTTAGAGATGATGTTGAAAAGCATTATTGGCTTCATGTTGGACGTACTATATTGAAGGACTGGCGTCTGTATTTGATGCTCATTCCAATGCTTTTGGTATTCCTGTTCTGGCGTTATTTCCCAATGTACGAGCTATTGGGATCTTTTAAGGTATCGGATGAGGTGCTTCCTGTTTCAAAGCAGCTATTTTCCGGTTTTTCCTATTTCAGACGCTTGTTAGTTGGAGGGGACTCTCTTTCTGCTGAGTTCTGGAGAGCCATGAGAAACACCTTCCTTTTGAGTTTTTACGGCTTGTGTTTTGGCTTCCCTGTTCCAATTATTTTGGCTCTTTTCTTTAATGAAATTAAGTCAAATATTGCAAGAAGTATTTATCAGGTTTTGACCTATTTGCCTAAGTTTATGTCCACCGTTGTTATGACTTCTTTGGTGGTCATGTTGGTAAAACAAGGGTCTCTTACAACAAGTTATGGCGTAATTTCGCAGTTTATGGAGAAATTAGGCCTTCTTTCGCATGATGCTGCTTATGCTGGCTTGCTCAATGATGCAAGATATTTTAGAAGCATTTATCAGATAAGTGGTATATGGGAAGGCGCAGGTTATGGAAGTATTGTCTTCTTTGCTGCAATCATTGCAATTTCACCAACTAGCTATGAAGCAGCTCAAATTGACGGTGCTAACAAAATGGCTCAGATGAGATATGTAATTCTTCCAAGTATCCTTTCAACAATTGTTATCATGCTGATTACCAGAATTGGTTCTCTTTTGAGCATTGGATATGAAAAAGTCCTTCTTCTTTACAACCCAACTACCTATGTCACCGCAGACGTTGTTTCCACGTTTGCTCAGAGATATGGACTAGAAGGGGCTGAAAAGGGAATTGCTTCAGCTGCAGAAATGATGAACAACGTGGTAGGTATGCTTTTGGTTATTGGGGCTAACACCATAGCTAGAAAGGCCTCCAACGTCTCGCTTTACTAAGGAGGTAGAAGATGAAAAGAAGGCTTGAAACCACAGAGCTTATTTTTAAGATTATCAGCTACACCCTCCTGACAATGTTTGCAATAAGTTGTCTGTATCCATTTGTATATGCTATTTCTTCTTCAATAAGCGGAAGAAAAGCGGTTGAGTATTCACAGGTATTGCTCTTTCCAAAAGATATTCAGTTTGATGCTTTCAAGGAAATGTTCAGTGACAATATGTTCTGGAATGCTTACTCCAATACTTTGTTCATTACCTTGTATGGTACAATCTGGGCTTTAGGCTATTCAATTCTTGGTGCCTATGCTCTTTCCAAGAGAAGACTTTTGTTCAGAAAGTTCTTTAATTTCTTCTTGGTATTTACAATGTGGTTCTCTGCAGGATTGGTTCCACAATATTTGAACTATTTAAATACAAAGGCTGTTTTTAATGGAATTGGAATTACAGATGACAAATGGTTGGTTGTAATAGCCATGGGAATGGCAGCTATGAACATTATTCTCTTGCGTAACGCATTTGAAAATGTTCCATCTGAAATTGAAGAAGCGGCTGTTGTTGATGGAGCTACAGAGTTCCAGGTTCTTACTAAAGTTTATATTCCAATGAGTAAATCCACAATTGCAACGGTTGCTCTTTTCTTTGGAATCTCTCGTTGGAACGGTTACTTCTGGGCAAGGCAGATGATTTCTAACTCTTATGAGCATCCTCTCATGGTTTTCATAAGACTGAAGCTTGAGGAATTCACAGATGCTGAAGCAATGGCAGGTTGGGATGAAGTATATGCTTCTGATTCCGTTATTTATGCCTTGATTGTCTGTTCAATTGTTCCAATTTTGATTATTTACCCTTTCATTCAAAAGTATTTTGCAAAGGGCGTTAATATGGGTGGAGTTAAAGAATAAGTTCTTTAATTGATACATAGAGGGTCCTTTAGATTAAAGGACATGAAAATTTAGGAGGAAAAAATGAAAAAACTGGCTATAGTTTTGTTGGCAGTTTCATTGCTCTTCTGTGTTTCTTGTGGTAAGAAGGAATCGACAACGACTACTACAACACAGGCAACAACAGAAATTAAAGTTGAGGAAACCCCAACAACAGAAACTCAGGCAGCGGAAGTTGTTGAAGAAAAAGAAGTTGAGAAACTTACTTTTGCTGAAGGCACAGTGCTGAGAATGGCAACTGGATACAACAGTGCAAAGACAGGTCTCTTCTACGACGCTGACACAGTTGGCGAAGGCTTGGAACTTGCTGGTGTAACTTATCACGCTGGTGACCTCAAACCAACTTGGGTTGAAGTTGAGAACATTCTTGGTGTTAAGTTTGAGAACAAATATCAGGGCAACAGCGCTACAAACGAGCTCAAATATTGGAAAGAACGTCTTTCAGAAGTTGATATGGTTTCTGGAAACGCAGTTGGTCTTAATGAACTTGGTGTAGCAGGAAGCTTTGTAAACCTTGCTGACTATCTTGATATGATGCCAAGTTTCAAGGCTTATCTTGAAGCTAATCCAATTGTTCGTCTTTCAATCACAGCTGACACTTCAACTGGTGCAATTTACTTTGCTCCATACTTTGATGGTGTAAACGATATTGAGAGAATGCCTCTTATGAGAACTGACTGGGTTGTAAAACTTCTTGATGGCGAAGGCGAGTTCACAGCTGAAAAGTCCGGAACTCTTGCAGCTGCTGTTTATGAGCCATACATGCCAACAAGCGGTAGCGTCAAGGTTGATGCAGTTAGCGCAGACGGCACAAAGGTCATCTACCTCACAAAGGATTACGACAAGGCTGGAAACATTGTTGCTAACATGAACGCAGCTCTTGCTTCTGGATCAGTTGATGGCGTAACAGCAGTCAATATGCTTAGAAAATACATTGATGAAGCATATAACGGCTATTATGGCACAAATAGATCTAACCTCTTTGTTGGTCAGGATGCAGCATGGGATGCAGACGAAATGGTTGCACTGCTTCGTTGTGTAGTTGCTAACGCTTATACTCTCAATGGCACAGATACCATCCAGGGCCTGTTCTCTCGTGAAGATAATAACAACCAGAGAAGAGTTGACCTTTATAGATTTGCTGGTATTCTCTTTGGTGTTCGCGGTCTTGAGTCAAGACAGGATTACCTGTACTTTGATGCTGATGGCACTCTCAAGGATGCTCGTCAGGATGAAGAGACTTACCTTGCAATGGAGAGAATGAACGCTCTTGCACAGGAAGGCCTTATTTCCAAGTCTTATGTTGATTCTTCAAAAGAAACATCCTCAACAATGCTTGAAAACGACCTTGGCTTCATGAGCTATGACTACAACCAGACTCAGACCATCCTTAACGAAACAAAGCTTCAGGACGGCGAGAAGTACATGGCAGTCATGGTCCCAGTTGCTCGCTGGTACGACGGCACAAATGCAGACGGCGTTTACATGAGATTCACAGAGTCCTGGCGTTCAGTTAAGACCGATGCTTGGGCAATCTCCAAGTCTGGCGTTGGCGATGATCAGGATAAGCTCTATGCAGCTCTTGCTCTCATTGACCTTGCCTTCAGCGAAAGAGGTCAGATCCTCATGAGCTATGGTCCAGATGCTTTCATCATGACCAATGCAGATGGCAGTTATGTCACCTTCAATTTCAACGGAAAAGAGATGCCAGTTATTTCTGACTACACATATGAAAAACTCTGGTCTCTTGCAAAGGGTAACTACACCAACTTTGCACGTTACTATCTTGGTTCAACTCTTTCCTTCGTAAAGAGCCAGGCTTTTGAGTATCAGTGCACACACGAAGTTGGTAAGGAAGGTGCTGGTTACATTTCAACAGCTATCGCTCTTGGAACAATTAAGCATCCTGAGCTCGCAGTTGAAGATAACATGTGGTACACCTCTGTTCCTACAACTCTTCCAAACACAACAGTTGAGAACGACCTTCTCAATACTTATACAGAGCTTACTGCTGAGTTTGGAACAGGAAAGGGTAAGGTTAATATTCTTTGTGATCAGATTTGCAAGGGCTACACTCTTGATGGTTGTGCTTCTGCTGCTGATACAGCAAAGACAGTTAAGGAAGTTTGGGGTGGCGAGCAGTACACTGCACTCAAGCAGATTGCTTGGGATCGTGCTCTTGAGTACTACCAGACAATTAACAAGTAATTGTTAGGTTATTACCTATGCAGAGGGCTTTGGCTCTCTGCGTAGGCTTTCTATTTATTAGGAAAGGAGTTGTTATGTACAAGAAGCAGATGCTTTTTCAAAAGATTGTCTGTTATTTTGCATTGGCCATGGGCGTAGTTGTTTTCATTTATTCTCTTGGAATAATGACAGACTTGTATGATTGTCTTTATGCAACTATGACAGACCCAAATAATCATGAAAAGACACAGGT
>CAVCYP010000067.1:0-7190 GCA_963606545.1 Sphaerochaetaceae bacterium | reverse complement strand
GGCTTTTTCATTTGCGGAAAGAGGGACTTGAACCCTCACCCTTGCGGATAGGAACCTAAATCCTACGTGTCTGCCAGTTCCACCACTTCCGCGAACGCACGGTAAAAATATCACAGAAACAAGGAATATTCAATAACGTAAATATCAGCCTAGATAAATCAGCTTAAGTAGCCACAGGATAAGTCTTGCCGGTAGAAGCTTTGCCAGCAGGGCAAGAGCCTTGTAGTCCAGGCCAACAGCACAGCGCACAGGTGGGTTATTACGACAAATGAGTTTGAGAAAGACCTTGGCCACACTGGAGGCAGGCTTGCCGTTTTGCTCGTCATGTGCCATGTGCTCCACTGCCCTCTGACAAGAATCAAAGTAGGGGGAAAAGGCGGGCTCGTCGCTAGTTCTAGCCTTGGTGAAGCCCGTCTTGGTATCGCCTGGTTCTACTAAGCAAACTCTTACACCAAAAGGAGAAGCCTCCATTCGTAGCGCTTGAGCGTAGGCTTCAAGCGCATACTTGGAACTGCTGTAATGACTTTGAAAGGGGATAGGTACAAGACCGGCCACCGAGCTTGTAAGTAGCACCAAAGATCTCTTGTTTTTCCGTAGCAAAGGCAAGAAAACTTGATTTACGTTTAACACGCCAAAGTAATTGGTCTCCATCTGTGCTCTAGAACGCTCTAAAGGCGTCATCTCGGCTGACCCGCTAATACCAAAACCGGCACAATGCACAATCAAACCAAGCTCCTCAATGCCTGCTCTTGCCTCCTGTACGGACTGAAGCGACGTCACGTCCATTGTAAGCGGAATCAGCTTACCTCCGGCACCATTCTCACAGCCCGATGTTCTTGGATGCCTTGATGCTGCATAGACGGTAAAGCCGTTTTCATAGAGAAGATTGGCCGTCTCAAGTCCAATTCCACTTGAGGCGCCAGTAACTAGGGCAACTTTAAGGTAAGGGGTTTTCATGCTAAATTAAAAGCCAAAAAGACCTTTTTTTACATAGGGTTCAGTTGTGATGTTGAGAACCTTGTAGCCAGTATCGCCAATAGCTTTTTCAAGCTTTTCTTCATTAAGGGCTTCTTCTGAAACAATTTCTGCAGTGCCATTTTTATGGGAGGCACGAACCTTCTTCACGTTAAAAGCTTCTCTAATAGTGTCGCAAACGTGAGCTTCGCACATGTTGCAGGCCATTCCATCAATCTTAACTGTTGTCTTAATCATGCTATAACCTCCAAGAATCAAGCGTTAGTTTAATCTAACCACTCATAAATTACAGCGTATAAAATCAATGGTCAAGCCTTCTGAGCCTTGTTAAAATCCTCAATGGCTTCTTGGAACATTTCTTCCGCTTGACTTACACAGGCTTCAAGCGAATATTTTTTGCCGGATTCGGCGTACTGAATTTCCATTTGTTTCCTGTAATCCTCATGTTCAATCCACCAATCAATTCGCTGGGCTAAAGCCTTAACATCATCCACAGGGAAGAGACTTTCTTGGCAAAGGGCAAACTGTGGGGTTGCACTCATTTTGCTATTTGCAATGATTGGGACAAGGCCTCCGGCAAAGGCTTCCATGCAGGACATTGCTTCAATTTCTGCTTGGGATGCGTGAACATAGAGGTCACTCATGGCAATAATATCTAGCAGTTCAGGCTTTGTAAAAAATTTCATAATTGGTTTTACTGGAAGAATTTGACCTTTGTGCTCAAGGTATTCTTTTCTTGGCCCTTGGCCGGCTAGTATTAGTTGAATTTTGTCTCTGTATTTTGAGTGATTAACAGCTTCAATTAGTATGTCTTGGCGTTTTTCAATAGAGTATCGGCCTACGGTAAGGATGCAGAAGTAGGGCTGAAGGTCAGGCGTTTTAGGCTTCTTGCGGTAGACAAAGTCCGGGTCAATGCCATTGCTTATCACGTGCAGCTTGGCCTTGTAGTTGTGCGCTTTGAGCTGGTTGGCAATCATATTGCTGGGGCAGTGGATATGGGTGGCGTACTGAAAAGTCCACTTGTTGAAGAGCCAGTAAATGAAGTCGTTGACAGGTTTTACGCGGCCCATATGGATTGAAGAAGAGATGTTTTCAGGCTGGACGTGGAAGGCCATGGTGAAGGGCTTGTTCTGCTCTTTGCACTGCAGTAGGGTCTTCTTGGCAAGCTCAAAAGGCATGTAGATGTGGACAAAATCGGCCCAAGCGACGGCGTCGTGGATGGTCTGGAGGTCGTCCCACTTGGCAAATTTCATGCCTTGTTTTGTAATTAGCTTGTCAAATACGGGGAGGTGGTAGGTTTCTAGGTGATATATGTTTTGATTTTCATTTGCAACGCACAGCGGGCGCACGTCATGGCCATGTTTTCCCAGGATGGCTGCAAATCTTCTTGCTGATATTGTTACACCGTTGTTTGCATCAAAAAATTGATCCGATACAAATAGAATTTTCATTTTCTCTCCTATTTTTATTACTTTTAATGGTCATTTCTAACTGTCATTTCTTGAAACTACGTTTCCAATTGGCACAAAACCTTCACCAAGAACTTCATAGGTGTCTTGAATGAACATAAAGGCATTGGAATCTTCTTCATAAACTATTCTAGTTAATTGATTTATCTGTCTGTTGTGCAAGACGGCAATGAGCATGGTTCTTTCTTTTCCTGTGTACGTTCCAATGCCCTTAAGAGCCGTTGCGCCATGATCCAGCTCCGTATTTATTCTTTGTGTAATTTCATGGTGCTTTTCACTTATGATGTAGGCTGTTTTTGCATATCTAGTACCAAGGCTTAAGATCATGTAATTTACCATGTAGGTTGAAATAAATATGGTGATAACCCCACATAAGGCATGTTGAATTCCAAAGACAAAGACGCCAGAAAAAAGCACAATTCCGTCTGCTATAAAAAGACCAGTTGCCGTTGAAAGTGGGGTGTATTTGTTTATAATTTGAGCAATTATGTCAGTTCCACCTGTGTTGGCCCCCGTTCTCATGACAAGTCCAACGCCACCACCAACAAGTCCGCCACCAAAGAATACTGAAAGCAGTAAATCTAGGCTGTCTGTGTAAGTGAGAATTCCATTATAGCCTGTAAGGATTCCAAAAAAGCTGGTCCAAAGGGATATAAATATGGTACCCGCAATACTTTTCATCCCGTATTCAATTCCAAAAGAGAGAACCCCCGCAAGGAAGATTGGCACTGACACGCACAACATTGCAAGACCTGTGTCAAAACCTGTTAAGTGGTAAATTATGGTTGCAATTCCGTTTACACCACCACAGGAAATCTTTGCTGGAGTGATAAAGCAGGCAATTCCAAAACCTGCTATGCAAGTTCCCACAAGAATGTAAAGAAAATCCATCATTTTATGTTTTGAAATTAGTTTCTTTTTGTTCATATTCTTACCTGCTATATGTAGTTATTATACTAACAACTATGCTAGTTCTGCAAGTTCTTCCCATCTTTTGTAGAGGCTTTCTAACTCAGAATTAACCTTGGCATACTCTTTAGTTCTCTCTCCAAGGGTGTCTGGCTTCCCAGAAGAAAAGAAATTTTCTAGCTCAGATTTCTTCTCTTCCAGCTCTTCAATTTTAGCACTGATGTCCTCAAACTCTTTCTTCTCTTTAAAACTTAGGCCCTTCTTCTTGTTTTGGGCTATTGTTTGTTTGGCTGAAGAACTCTTTACCTGCGTACTAGTTTTAGCTGTCTTTGTCAAATTAGCCTGCTGAATCTCATAAGTCTTGTAGTCCGTATAATTGCCTTCAAATCTAGAAGCTCCCGGCATTACAATCAGCTCAGAACAGGTGCGGTCCAAAAACGCTCTATCGTGGCTGACAGAGATTACGCAGCCTTGGAAATCTGTTATATACTGCTCAAGGCGACATAGCGTATCAATATCAAGGTCGTTAGTGGGCTCGTCTAGCACCAAAAAATTTGGATTACTCACTAAGGTTGCAAGCAGGTACAGTCTCCGCTTTTCGCCTCCAGATAGAATGCTAATTGGCAGCCTGTGGAAGGAAGAAGGGAAGCCAAACAGCTCCAAAAACCTTGCCGGCGTCACGCTAAAACCCTGCGAAATCTGAATATTTTCCCCAATGTCCTCTATGTACTCCAGCATGGTCTTGCTTAAGGGCAATTTAGCCGATTTCTGATCATAATACCCAAAGGCCGTGTTTATACCTGTGTCTACAATACCAGAGCAGGCCTGAAGATGGCCGGTGATCAAATCCAGTAGGGTACTTTTGCCACTTCCGTTAGGCCCAATGACTCCTAGGCGCATACCTTTGACAAATTCAATGCTCAAATCTTGAATTATTATTTTATCGCCCCGTTTTGCGCTGACGTTTTTAAGTTCAAGAATTTTCTTTCCAAGACGGCGAGTGATGCTGGAAAAATCGCGTTGCTCTTCCTCTGGTCGTCTTTGTTGACTCAGCATCTCTTCAATGCGCTGTTTCCTGCCGCTGTCCTTTCCAGTTCTTGCCTGAGGTCCTCTGTGAAGCCATTCAATTTCTCTTCTCAGTATGGTAGCAAGTCTGTCTTGTTCCTTTTGAAGAGCATTCAGGCGTTCTGCTTTATGTTCTGTGAAGCTGGAGTATCCGCCTTCATAGAAGAAGGCTTTTTTAGCATCTAGCTCCATTGTTTTGGTGCAAATCTTATCTAAAAAATAACGGTCATGGGTTACCAGTAAGATGGTAAAGGCTCCACTTGTTAGCTTTGTTTCTAGCCATTCAATGGCTGGAATGTCTAGGTGGTTGGTGGGCTCGTCTAATAGTAAAATATTGGGTTCAATGGCCAGAATCCTTGCTATGGCCGCTTTTTTTTGTGTGCCACCAGACAATTGGGACATTAATTTGTCCATTGGCTCTGTGACGCCTAACTCTCCAAGGTAGCTTTTATAGTGATCTTCCATATTCCAAAGACCAAGGTTTTCTATTTGTTCAAACGTGCTATGATCGCCTTCCTGAAAGTCTCGTAAGAGCTTTACGTGGGGGTCGTTTCCAGTGAGCAAGAAGGATTGAAGAGTGCAGCCTTCTGGGAAGTGAATGTCCTGTTCTAAATAGGCAAGACGGCAAGAGCTATTGATGGTGATTTGACCGGCATCGGGCTCAAGTTGGCGTGCAACTATCTTGAGGAAAGTGGATTTGCCGGCGCCGTTTTTGCCTACTATGCCCAGTCTTTCGCCCACGTCTAAGCCAAAGCTGACGGAGGAGAAGAGGAAGTCGTCTTTTACAGTTTTTGCTACGTTGTATACCGATATTGCGTTCACATCCACGTTTTAGCAAAAAAAAGCCTTAGGTGCAATCTGAAAATCATCTCTACACAAAACAGTTTAGTTGCGCTAGCATAGATGCATGCAAAAAGATGTTCAGTTACGGCTTGCCCCGCACAAGGCAGCAGACGATAAAGCTATTAGAAAAGCGCTTGGAATTAGCGATTCTACTCCATTTTTGATTCTCAAGAAATCGATTGATGCAAGACGCAAAGAGGTCATGGTGGATTTGGTCTGTAGGATTAATCCTAATGAGGCGCTTTTTCAGCCTGTGGAGCTAAAGGATGCCAATCCAGCTATGGGGCAGGTTATTATTGTGGGTAGTGGCCCAGCTGGACTTTTTGCGGCTCTGACTTTGCTGGAAAGGGGCGTGAAGCCTATTGTGCTGGAGCGCGGTAAAGACGTGCATTCTAGGCGTAAGGATATTGCTAAGATTTCTACTTGTGGTAAGGTGGATAGTCAGTCAAATTATAGTTTTGGAGAAGGGGGCGCCGGTGCGTTTTCTGATGGTAAACTCTTTACTAGAAGCAAAAAGCGCGGGGAAAACTCCAGGGTTTTAAACTTGTTTGTGCAGTACGGAGCAGATCCTTCTATTTTATATGAAGCTCATCCTCATATTGGCACGGATAAGCTTCCAAAGATTGTTGAGAACATGCGCAATGCCATCCTTTCGCATGGCGGTGAAGTCCATTTTGAGACACAGGTGGTGGATCTGTTGGTGGATTCTGGCCGCTGTGTTGGCTGCACTGCCAAAAATCTCTTGTCTGGTGAGCTTACTTCCTACACTGGTCCCGTTATCCTAGCGGTAGGCAACGCCGCTCGCGATACTTTTGAGATGCTTCTCTCTTATAAGGTGGAGCTTTCTGCCAAGGATTTGGCCATGGGCGTTCGCCTTGAGCATCCTCAGCATCTGATTGATTGCATCCAGTATCACAATCCAGCTGGAAGAGGGGCTTTCCTTCCCGCCGCCGAATACAGCTTCACCACCCAAGTGCCACTGAGCGAAATTGACTTTAAGGGCTTTGACCATCCTTTTACCCGCTCGGCCGACAAAACCTCAATTGGCGTCTACTCCTTCTGTATGTGTCCAGGTGGCTTTGTGGTCCCCGCTGCGTCAGACTGCCAGCAGGTGGTCGTCAACGGCATGTCCCCCAGCAATCGGGGTTCCAAATGGGCCAACAGTGGTATGGTAGTAGAGTTCCCCACAGCCCTTGTGGGCTCTTTTAGCTACGTCAAAGACAACCCTCTTTGCATGATGAATTTGCAAAGTCAGCTTGAAAATGCCACCTACTTGGCAGCTGGCAGCTCTCAAAAAGCCCCCTCTCAACGCATGGTCGACTTCCTAGAAGGCCACATTAGCACCTCTTTGCCTGCTTCAAGCTATGCCCCCGGCCTCACTAGCACCAACCTCCGCGACGTCCTTCCTCCTTACGCCTCCTCCGCCTTAGCCTCCGCCTTCCGCACTTTTGGCCGCTTTGCCCCCGGCTTTATCACCAACGACGCCATCCTCATTGGTAGCGAAACGCGCACCTCCAGCCCTATCAGAATTGAGCGTAACCCCGATACTCTTCAAAGTGTCTCGCTGGAAAATCTCTATCCTTGTGGTGAAGGTGCCGGCTACGCCGGTGGAATTGTTAGTGCTGCAGTTGATGGAATTAGGTGCGCACAAATGATTTTAGCTGAAAAAATGTGAAATTTTCTTAGTTTTGTTATTTAAAGTAACAAAATATGTTTTTTTTAAAATTTTACTTGCGAGAAATGTCAAAAATGTGATAGGATTTAGTTGGTCTTGGGGTCTTGCTGTGTGTTTTTCTCCCCACCCCAATCCTGAAAGCGCAGTGAGACACCCAACTTTTTTTTTGCCCTTTTTTTACCTGAGATTTTAATGTGCACGACTTTGCTAGAAATTGACTAGATAGGCCTGAACTAATCAGTGTTCACTGAACC
>CAVCYP010000066.1:0-7498 GCA_963606545.1 Sphaerochaetaceae bacterium | reverse complement strand
ACGTTCTCCAAAAGCTTTCTGATTGGCAGCTTCTGTGGGCAAACTTTCTCGCACTTTCCGCACTTAATACAGTCCGATGCCCTTCTGCCTTCACTGGTATGAACTATTTTGTAGTAATAGTCTGCATTCCAGCTGTGATAGAGTTGTTTGGCGTTCATAGTGGCAAATAAATCAGGGATTGAAATATGTTTTGGACAGCCATCAGTGCAGTAACGGCAGGCCGTACAAGGGATTAAATTTAAGTTCTTGAGAACGCCTTGAACTCTTTGAATTGCAACTAATTCCTGCTCGTTTAGTGGCTTAAAATCCTTCATAAAGGAAACGTTGTCGTTCATTTGTTCAAGATTGCTCATTCCTGAAAGCACCATCATTATCCCTTCAAATCCAGCTGCAAAGCGGATTGCATAGCTTGCAGGACTTCCGTCGTGAAGAGCTTCAAGAATTGTTTTTGCCTCCTCTGGAAGGTTTACCAAAGTTCCACCCTTTACAGGTTCCATAACAATGACAGGCTTATTGTACTTACGGCACACATCATAGCATTTTCTGCTCTGAACTGCAGGGTCATCATAGTCAGCATAGTTAAACTGAAGCTGAACGACTTCAATTTGTGGGTAGTCTGTCAGAATCTTTTCAAGAAACTCTGCCGTATCATGGAAAGAGATTCCAACATGGCGAATTTTGCCTTCTTTTTTCAACTCAAAAGCTGTCTCATAGGCTTGGCATTCTTTGTAATGATTATAGTTTCTGGAGCCCTGTGCATGCATGAGATAGAAGTCAAAATAATCAACTCCGCAAGCTTTGAGCTGAGACTCAAACAATGGCCTAATATCGGCCTGTACCTTAAAATAATTGCTAGACAGCTTGTCTGTGAGTATATATTTGTCTCTTGGGTATCTACAGGTGAGGCATTCTTTAAGGGCAGGTTCACTCTTTTCTTGAAGGTAGCCATGGGCGGTGTCAAAGTAGTTAAAGCCTGCCTTTAAAAAGGCATCTACCATTTGTTTGGTCTGCTCAATATCAATGTCCTCTCCAATCATTGGAAGACGCATAAAGCCAAAGCCAAAATTCTTTTTGATTCTATCCATAAAAAACTCCTTCTTAAATTTGCAACAAAAGCATGCCAAGAACAATGAGAGTCTGTCCAGAGATATAGGTGGACATAACTACCATTTGTCCAAATAGTGGCATTCTAACAAGACGCCGCTCTATGCAGTAATCGGAAAAACAGAAAAGGGCAACACCTATTAAGCTAATGGCCGTGGCAATAGGGTCTGTACCATTTCCAAAGGTTGATGCAACAGAAACTGCCAAAATTGAAAGGCCAAGGGAGTAGGGCAGTAATTTTGATGCGTATCGTCTTGGGCCCAGCATTAGTTGTCTAAATAATAGATATTCGCAAATTAGGACAACAAATAAAGTGAAAAAGGCTACTTTATGAGAATGTCCAACCGGTGCTTTGATAAACCAAAGGCAGTACATCACATGTCCAACAAAGAAAGAGGCCATACCAGCATAAAAGAAAGCTCTTGTTTTATTTCTTGGAAAAAGTAGGAGAACATCTCCCAAGGTATGGAAAGTTAAAGCAAGAAGTACAAATTTTTGGCAAGCTTCAGCTTTAAAAGCAACAGGTAGGAATTCAAAATAAATTGCACATAAAAGAGGCATAAGGAAAGGCTTTGTTAGTACATATTCATGAGGGTTTTTCTTTTTGATTGACCTAAGACAAAAGAAAACGTCAACGGCGTATAGTAAAACCAAAATCCACTTTTTCATTTTGCAATCCTCTCCCAAATATTATGCAAGCCAAATTATACTCGTTAATGTGCAAAAAGTATAACCCTTTATGTAGATACAATAATTGCTTGCAGGCAGACTTTTGATTCTTCCGCCCATTCTCCAGCGCAAATTTAAGACAAACACTACTCGCAAAAGCAAAATATTTGGTATAATCAACATTATGGCAGATAAAATTTCTCAGGGAAAACCACAATATACGGAAGATTCAATTAAAACTATGTCTCCTCTTGAGCACATTAGGCTCAGACCTGGCATGTACATAGGTAGACTTGGCAACGGAACGCATGTAGACGACGGCATATACGTACTGATGAAAGAAGTCATAGACAACAGTATTGACGAATTCATCATGGGTGCTGGCACCAAAATTGTCATTCGGCTTGAGAACAATACTGTCAGCGTCAGAGACCAAGGCCGCGGAATCCCACTTGGCAAAGTCATAGATTGTGTATCTGAAATCAACACCGGCGCCAAATACAACGACGACGTCTTCCAATTTAGCGTAGGTCTCAACGGCGTAGGCACCAAAGCCGTCAACGCCCTGAGCTCTTGGTTCCACGTCAAATCCTTCCGCGACGGCCGCTACTTTGAAGCCTTCTTCAAACAAGGCATCCTCACAGACCAAAAAGAGGGCACCACCACGGAACCCAACGGCACCCTCACAGAATTCACCCCTGACCCCGATATTTTTGGCCAGTATCAATTCAATGACGATTTCATAGTCCAAAGATTAAATAATTACTGCTTTCTCAACACCGGCTTGACCTTAGATTACAACAAACAAATCTTCAAGAGTCAGCACGGGCTTTTAGATCTACTGGACAGAGAAGTAGAAGACAGCGGTATTTATAAAACCCTGCACTACAAGAGTAAAACCTTGGAGTTTGCTTTCACGCATACAAGAGAGTACAGCGGTGAGACTTATTTCTCCTATGTAAACGGCCAGTACACAAGTGATGGCGGAACTCACCAAGCCGCCTTTAAAGAAGGAATCTTAGCAGGAGTAAAAGAGTTCTACAAAAAACCTCAGTGGGCCCCGCAGGATGTGCGTGAAGGTATAGTTGGAGCCATTGCCATCAAGGTCCAAACTCCAGTATTTGAAAGCCAAACAAAGAATAAGCTGGGAAATACAGAAGTCAGAACTCCAATTATTAATGAAGTAAAAGAAGCCATAGTGGACTTCTTGCATAAGAATCCAGAAGCCGCCCAGCAACTTAACCAGAAGATTCTTACCAACGAGAACATTAGAAAAAAGTTGACGGAAGTCAAAAAGATAGCCAAAGAGAACGCAAAGAAAATCTCTATCAATATTCCAAAGCTGAAGGACTGTAAGTTCCACCTTGGACAAACTGGACCTCATGCAGACATGGGCGAGCGCTCAATGATCTTCCTAACTGAGGGAGATTCCGCTTCCGGTACCTTAAATACCGCAAGAGATGTCATGACCCAGGCAGTTTTCAGCCTTAGAGGAAAGCCTCTTAACACCAACGGAATGTCCATGTCAGAGATGTACAAAAACACAGAACTTTACAATGTAATGGCAGCTTTGGGCATTGAAAACGGTATTGAAGGCCTTCGTTACGGCAAGGTTATATTCGCAACTGATGCTGATATAGACGGTTTCCACATTAGAATCCTTCTTCTTACGTATTTCTTAAGCTATTTTGAAGATTTAATTAATGCCGGTAGAGTATGGATTTTGGATACACCACTGTTCAGAGTAAGAAATAAGAGTGTCACAACGTACTGTTTCTCAGAAGAAGAGCGTGACAACATGATGAAGCAAATCAGGGGCTCAGAAGTCACCCGCTTCAAAGGCCTTGGAGAAATATCGGCTAAAGAGTTTGGACAGTTTATTGGAGAGGAGATGCGTCTCATTCCAGTAACTATTGGTAGTCTTGCAGAGGCCAAGAAGGCTATGAATTTCTACATGGGCAAGAACACGCCAGAGCGCCGAGACTTCATCATGGAAAATTTGGTATAAGGGGGAAAGATAGTGTCAAACGCAAAAGATTTGTTTAAACAAAACTTCATTGAATATGCCTCTTATGTCATCAAGGACAGAGCCATTCCAGACATAGAAGATGGCCTAAAACCGGTACAAAGGCGCATTTTACACACGCTAATGGAGATAGACGACGGTCGTTTTAACAAAGTAGCAAACGTGGTTGGCTCCACCATGCACTACCATCCACACGGCGATGCTTCCATCTATACCGCCCTGGTCAACCTTGCCAACTGTGACCTTTTCATTGAAAAACAGGGTAACTTTGGTAACTTTATGACCGGTGACGGCGCCGCTGCAGCCAGATACATTGAGTGTCGGCTTTTACCTTTTGCCAAGAAGGTCCTCTACAACCCAGAAATCACCAACTACGTGGAATCTTACGACGGTAGGCGCAAAGAGCCGGTCACTTTCCCTGCAAAAATCCCAGTAGTCGTCATTCAAGGCACAGAGGGCATTGCCGTAGGTATGTCCACCAAAATCCTACCCCACAACGCCGTGGAAGTCATTGATGCTCAGATAGCCGCAATAAAAGGCGAAGAATTTCACCTCTACCCCGATTTCCTTGGCGGTGGCATCATGGATGTATCGGACTACCAAGATGGTCTTGGCAGTGTAGCGGTTAGAGCAAAGCTGGATACTTCAAATGCAAAGAAAATAGTCATTGAGGAACTTCCTTTTGGAGTGGACAGCGAGAGCATGATTCATTCAATTGAAGATGCAATCAAAAAGGGCAGACTGAAGATTCAGAGTGTAAGTGATTTCACTGCAGACAAGGTAAATATTGAAATTTATCTTGCAAAGGGAACCTACACAAAGGATATTGTTGACGCCCTTTATGCTTATACTCTTTGTGAACAGAAGATTTCAGTGAACTGCCTTGTCATTAAAGATAAGCTTCCGCATGTTTGCACCATTACAGATGTCATTAAATATCATGCAAATCACATTCTTGAGGTTTCAAAAGCGGAACTTGAGGTGGAAAGAGGGCATTTGTACGACAGACTTCATGCAAGAACGCTGGAAAGAATCTTTGTTGAAGAACGTATTTACAAGCGCATTGAGCAAAAGAGGACTCAGGAAGCTGTCTTTAATGCTGTTAAGACTGGTTTTGAACCGTATGCAGACCAGCTAGTTCGTGAAGTTTCTGATGACGATGTTGAAAAACTGCTCAAGATTCCAATCAGAAGAATATCGCTCTTTGATATTGAGAAGAATGAGCAGGAAATTGATGAGATTAACTCAAATATCAAGCAGGTGGAGTACAATTTATCACACCTTGCAGAGTACTCAATCAATGTGCTGACAGATATCAAGGGTTGTGTGAACGAGGTTCTTAGGACAAGAAAGACGCAGATAAGCGACTTTAATATGATTGATGTGAAAGAGGTGGCCAAGCGAGATTTGGATCTCAAGTATGATGCCTTGACGGGCTATCTTGGAACAAATGTGAAGACTGGCAACTCAATCTGTAAGGTCTCTGAGTATGATAAGATTCTGGTGATTCAGAAAAACGGTACTTATTATTGCACTAACGTTGCAGATAAGGCCTTTGTAGGCAAGGATATAGCTTACTGTAATCTGGCGGATAAACAGACGTTGGACAGCTTGGTTTTCACCGTGATTTATCAGGATAAGAAGACTAAGATTACCTATATCAAACGCTGTAAGCTTTCTGGCTTTATCATGAATAAGCCGTATGAGCTGCTTCCAGAACCCGATACTTGTTCAATGAAGAAGCTTTCTGTGTTTGAGGACGCAGAGGTGACGGTTACCTACAAGGGTCCTTCAAGAGTTAAAGAGATGGTGTTCCATTTCTCAGACTTTAGAATTAAGGGCGCCAAGGCTGGTGGAATCACAATTACCAAGAAAGAGATTGCTTCAATCCGGATTAAGGCTTGCAAATTAGTTGCTCCTGCTGAGGGCTCTGCAGAGGCTGTGGATGGACTTGGAGACCAAGAGGAGGAGCCAGAAGTAGAAACTTCTGTTGAGACTACTACTGAGCTTCAGCCAAGTGCTCCGGTTCAGCCAGAGAGTCCAAAGAAGAAGTCTGAAGACGATATTCCAAGTCTCTTTGATGATCTAGATTAAAGGCGAACGATGGTATGAAAACAGATAGAGATAGAGAAAAATTAAGCTATGACTATGAAATAGGCTACGATATTGCCTCTAGAGTTCTCTATGAAGACAACCATATTATCATTGTAAATAAGCTTCCAGGAGAGATTGTTCAGGGAGATAAAACTGGAGACAGAACTCTTGGGGATGACGTTAAAGCCTATCTAAAAGAAAAGTACAATAAGCCTGGAAATGTTTTTTTAGGATTGCCTCATAGATTGGATAGGCCTACAAGTGGAATTGTTGTTTTTGCTCGTACAGACAAGGCGCTTGGTAGACTTAATAATATGTTTAGAGATAATTCAATGCATAAGATCTACTGGGCAATTGTTGATAAACCTCTTGAAAAGAAAGAAGGTGAGCTTAGACATTTTCTCTACAGAGATGGCAATAAAAATAAGAGTTTTGCCTATAAGCCAGATCCTATCACCGGAAAAGCCCCCAAAGTTAAGGGCCTTTCTGAGGGTAACTTTCAAGAGGCAAAGCTTACCTATAAGCAACTTGCAGTCTCTGAAAGATACGTTCTTTTAGAAATTCATTTGATTACAGGCCGTCATCACCAGATAAGAGCACAACTTGCAGCTTGCGGGGTGCATATCAAGGGAGATCTAAAGTACGGATTTGCTCGTTCTAATCCTGATGGTGGTATATGTTTACACTCTAGAAGTATCTCTTTTGTTCATCCTGTTTCAGGTTTAAATATTAAAGTTGTGGCGGACCCTCCAGAGGATTCTTTATGGGATTTTTTCTTGGAGGATCTAGATAGCAAAAATTGAGCATATCATCAATTTTTTTTCACAATTTTTCTGATATGCTCAATTATGTAAAAAAGAAATAAGCATATTGTAAAATATTATGTTGACAACTCAATATAGCGGATTTACAATCATCCATGATGTTTTGAAAAAGAATTATTCTTAAATGCAAAACGTGGAGGAATACAATGTATAAGTTAGACGAGTTTATGGCTGAACTTGAAAGAAAGAATCCTGCTCAGCCGGAGTTCATCCAGGCTTCAAGAGAAGTTATTGAGTCAGTCATTGATGTCGTAAACAACAATCCAAAGTATCTTGCAAACAAGATTCTTGACAGAATTGTTGAGCCAGAAAGAATTGTCCAGTTCAGAGTTGAATGGGAAGATGATAACCACCAGATTCAGGTTAACCGTGGTTACAGAGTACAGTTCAATAGCGCTATTGGACCTTACAAGGGCGGATTGAGATTTAATAAGAATGTCACACTCGGAACTCTTAAGTTCTTGGGCTTTGAGCAGATTTTCAAGAATAGCCTTACAACTCTCCCAATGGGCGGAGCAAAGGGTGGTTCTGACTTTGATCCAGTTGGAAAGTCAGACAACGAAATTCTTAGATTCTGCAGAAGCTTCATGACAGAGCTTTACAAGTACATTGGTCCAGATACAGATGTTCCTGCTGGAGACCTTGGTGTAGGCGGAAGAGAAATTGGTTACCTTTATGGCCAGTACAAGAGAATTCGCCAGGAGAACACAGGCGTTCTCACCGGAAAGGGACAGACTTGGGGCGGTTCTTTGATTAGACCAGAAGCAACAGGTTTTGGTGC
>CAVCYP010000065.1:0-7764 GCA_963606545.1 Sphaerochaetaceae bacterium | reverse complement strand
ACAAAAAGCCGGAAACAAATCACCTGCGTCTCCCTAACTTATCTCCTACCGTTGCTACCTCCCGGTCCTGGCGGGGTTTGGAGAAAATTAGTAGCACAGAATCTGTCTCCGGCAAATAAAAAAGCGGAGAGAGGGGGATTCGAACCCCCGAAGGCTTTTGACCTTACACGACTTCCAATCGTGCACCTTCGACCACTCGGACATCTCTCCAGATAGCAAAATGAAATATAACAGAAAAACGCATTATTTTTCAAGTCAATACGGAGTGAGTGGGATTCGAACCCACGGTGAGGACGAGCCCCACACCAGATTTCGAGTCTGGCTCCTTCGACCACTCGGACATCGCTCCTAATTAATCAAGGAGGCTTTAAAGCCTCCCTGCTACTATATCACAAAATTTGTGAATTACAATCCAAGTTGCTTGAGAATTGTAATCATGTAAGCACGCTTTTCACGGCGGGCATAGTCCATGACGTTGTGGCCTTGCCAATCGCAGATGTTGATGTCAGCACCGCAGGCAAGAAGCTGAGAGAAGATTCTTGTGTTCTCATTTGCCTGAACAGCCATGATGAGCGGAGTTTCGCCAAGGTAGTTTCTTGCATTGACGTCAGCACCATCTTCAACAAGGGTTGCAAGAACCTTTGGATTTGAGCACATGTTAGCGGCAAGGTGAAGGGCGTTGGACTTGTACTTTGGCTCAACAGCATTGATATCTGCACCAGCATGAATGAGAGCTTTAAGAATTACAACGTGGGTGTTGTACTGGGCTGCAAGCATTAGAGGACTCATGCCCCAGTCGTTTACACAATTAACATCCGCCCCTTGCTTGATGAGGTCGTTAATTTCCTTTGCTTTTGTTGCTTCAACAGCAGCAGCAAGAAGTTTTTTATTAAGCGCTTTTTTCTTGTTTGTTACCATATATTCCTCTTTATTCTTTCTATGAATAAAAAATACTAGAGCGAATTATTTCAGAAAATTGCAATTATGTAAACATTTCAAAGTGTATTAACTTTCACTTTCCTACTTAATAAGTTTGGAATATAATCAACCAAAAGGGCTAAAGCTACAGGAGGCTTGCAATGATTCCTTATGACATCATTAAAAGAATTCCAAAAGTCGAACTTCACGACCATCTTGATGGCGGTTTGAAACCTGAAACGGTCATTGATCTTGCTAGGAAATATGATATTTCAATTCCAAGCACAGATCCTACAGATTTGCAAGCTTGGTTTGAACAGGGCTGCAAGCTTAAGAGCTTATCCTTATATCTTGAGACCTTTGCTGTCACCACGGCTGTAATGCAGACAAGGGAAGCTCTTATTAGAGTAGCCTACGAGACCGTTTTACAATGGAAGGCAGAAAATGTTGTCTATGGAGAGATAAGATTTGCGCCAATTTTGCATACCGAAAAAGGCCTTTCCATGAATGACGTAGTTGAGGCGGTCCTTCAAGGCATGGAACAGGGCAAAAGAGAAACTGGTGTTCATTATGGAGTAATCCTCTGTGCCATGAGAAATCAGAGTGCCAATATAAGTCTTGATATTGCAAAACTTGCAGTGGCCTACAGAGACAGAGGCGTGGTTGGTTTTGACCTTGCTGGAGATGAAAGTGGCTATCCTCCCAAAAAACATCTTGAGGCTTTCCAATACATAAGAAACAAGAATTTTAATATTACAATTCACGCAGGAGAGGCTTTTGGGCTTGAATCCATTTGGCAGGCAATTCAGGTTTGTGGGGCCCACAGAATTGGCCATGGCACACATTTGGTGGATGATATGAGCCTAGACGGCCTTAGAATTGAACAAATGGGGGATTTGGCGCACTTTATTCAGGATAAGAGAATTCCTTTAGAGATGTGTCTTTCTAGTAATATTGGAACTGGAGCGGCAAACAGCTTTGGCACTCATCCGTTTATCATTTTCTTCCGCAATCACTTTAGAGTGTTCCTTTGTACGGACAACCGGCTCATGAGCAATACCACTATGACTAAAGAGCTGCAAATAGCTTGCGATAACTTTGGACTTACCCTAAAAGACCTTGAGAAAATTAGTGTTAATGCCATGAAGAGTGCCTTTGTGCATCACGATGAGAAGCTTGCAATCATCTATGAGGTCATCAAAAAACAGTTTGCTGACCTCAAGAAAGAATACGGGTACTCGGACTGGAATTAGATCCAAAAACTAGGAAATCTTTGCAATAAGAGCCTTAACCTCAGCAACTAGGTTATCAAGATCAAAGCTCATTACTTCACTCTCATTGTTTCTCAGCTTAACTTCACACTTGCCCTCTTTGTAGCTTCTGTTGCCAAGGGTGATTCTAATTGGTAGGCCAATGAGGTCTGCGTCTGCAAATTTGACGCCCGCAGTTTCCTTTCTGTCGTCGTAGAGGACTTCAATGCCGGCAGCTTCAAGCTCTGCGGCAATTTTGTCGGAAACATCGGTGTCTTTGATGAGGCTGATGAAGTGGACCTGGTACGGGGCAACGGCTATTGGGAGCATTAGACCGTTTTCGTCGTTATATTCTTCGCAGAGGCAGGCGAGGAGGCGGCCAATTCCAATGCCGTAACTGCCCATGATGACTGGCTTACGGACGCCGTTTTCGTCCTGGTAGTAGCAGTTCATGGCTTCAGAGTATCGGGTTCCAAGCTGGAAGATGTTGCCCACTTCTACGCCTTTGGAGGAGTTGAGGGGCTGGCCGCATTCTGGGCAGGCGTATCCGCTGGCTGCGCTGGCAATGTCTGCAACCTGGCCTTGGTAGTCAATGCCGTAGTTGGTGTTGAGGTAGTGATAGCCTTCTTGGTTGGCTCCGGCAACCAAGTTGTTGGATTTGGCTACGGAGTCGTCAATAATGATGACGGTGCCTTCTTTTGCGCCAATTGGGGAGCCAAAGCCTGGGACCATGCCGGCTGCAAGGATTTCTTCTTCGTGGGCAGGTCTGAGAGAGTTGGCTTTTGCGGCGTTCTGGAGCTTGTTTTCTTCAATGTCCAGGTCTCCGCGAACAAGGCCAACTATAAGCTTGTCTTCTTCTTCACCGTTGGTGTCGTTGATGAAAGTTCCAACCATGAAGAGGGCTTTTGCTGTCTTGGTAGCTGGGATATTGAGGAAGGCGCAGAGGTCTTCAATGGTCTTTGTGTTTGGAGTTGCCACAAGTTCTTTTGCCTTTGGCTCTTCTGCAAAGTACTGCTTTTTGAAGGCTGCCACCTGGCGGTTTGCTGTGTAACCACAGTGTGGGCAAGTAATTATTGTGTCTTCTCCAATTGGGGAAAGATACATGTACTCGTGGGAAACTTTTCCGCCCATCATACCGCTGTCACTTCCAACTGCAATTACAGGAAGTCCACAGCGCTTGTAAATTCTAAAATAGGCATCGTAGTGAGCCTTGTAAACCTTCTCCAAGCCAGCCTGATCTCTGTCAAAACTGTAGCTGTCCTTCATGGTGAACTCTCTGACTCTAATAAGGCCAGCACGTGGACGCGGGTCATCACGCCACTTGGTCTGAAGCTGGTACACCAAAAGCGGGAGACGCTTGTAGGAATCTATGACGTTTCTCCCTAGGTCTGTAGCGCATTCCTCATGCGTCATAGCTAGACACATATCGCGGTCGTTACGATCCTTAAAGCGGCTCATTTCGCGGTCTATGCTGTAAAAGCGCCCAGTTTCCTTCCACAAATCGCCTGGGTTCACAACCGGCATGAGAATCTCTTGAGCGCCCAACGCGTTCATCTCTTCTCTAACTATAGCCGATATTTTCTGAATTGACCTGAAGCCAAGAGGCAGAAGTGAGAATATTCCAGTAGCCAGCTGGTCAATATAACCCGCTCTTAATAGATACTCATACCCTTTGCAATCTGCGCCGTTTGGTGCTTCCCTAAGGGTTTTTGAAAAAAGTCTGCTCATTCTCATAATGCTGCTCCTTGTGCCGTTGAAGTTCCTGGTTTTCCGTAAGGCTTCAATGCAGGCGTAATTTTATCAAAATGAGCCTATGAATACAATAAGAGCGGGTCAGTTTGCTTAGGCCTCTTTGTCAGTGCCTTCTTTTTCTTTAGGAAGTACCAAGGAGAGAATCAGAGCAATCACAAATACTCCTGCAACAGAATTGTTCAGGAAAATATCGCTTATAATCTGAGGCATTCCGGCAAAGAAGGAAGGTACCTGAGTTACGCCAATACCAATACAGAAGCTGGTAGCAACAATTAGCATGTTGCGGTGGGTAAAGCCGCAGCTACTAATCATGGTCATCCCGCTTACAATAATTGCACCAAACATGATGATTGTGCAGCCGCCAAGGACGCAATCTGGAAGAGTGGAGAAAATGGCGCCAATTGGAGGAAAGAGCCCAGCAAGAATCAGGGTCAGAGCACCAAACATGATGGTAAAACGGTTAACAACTTTAGTCATTGCCACAAGACCTACGTTCTGGCTGAACGAGGTAATTGGAGGGCATCCAAACACGCCGCCGGACACCGCAGAGATAAAACCATCGCAGGCAAGAGAGCCCGATATTTCTTTTTCTGTAATTTCTCTACCAAGTCCTCCGGTACAGGTGGCAGAAGTGTCTCCAATTGTCTCTGTGGCGGAAACAAGGAAGACAAGAGTTACAGAAATGATATCTCCAATTCTGAATTTTGGAGTGTAGTAGAACAGCCTTGGAAGGGAAATAACACCCATTTCTCTAATTGTGGCTCCAATTTCAGCAAAGTCTACCATGCCAAAGAAAAGAGACACAATGTAGCCAACAATAAGGCCAAAGAGAACGTAAAGTTGTTTCCAAAAGCCTTTTGCAAAGGCGTTGAAAATAAGACAGGCGGCAAGAGTAATTGTTGCTACAACAAGGTTTTGCCAAGCACCGGCAGGATAGGCAGAAGATTGACAGAAAGAGGTAACGCCTACGCTGAGTACGCTAAAGCCAATTGAGGTTACAACACAGGCAGAAACAATTGGAGCAATAAAACGTCTCCAGTATTTGGCAGTAAGTCCAAGACAGCCTTCAATACAGCCACCCACTATTACGGCACCTATCATGTAACCATAGTCAACTTTCGCAATGGTTTGCATGGCAGCAAGGAAGGTGAAACTTAGACCCATGACCACCGGCAGACGAGAACCAATATGAAGTAATGGATAGAGCTGAAGCAAAGTGCCAATTCCAGCAATAATCATTGCCGCCTGAATCAGAAGGGCTTTGTCAACTTCTGTGAAGGCTACGCCATTGTACTGGGCTACCCCGGCAATCAGAATTACTGGAGTGACGTTTGATACAAACATTGCCAGCACATGCTGAAGCCCAAAGGGGATGGCTTTGGATACAGGAACTCTACCGTCAAGTTTGTAAATGTTCTCAACGGAAACACTGGAATCATGAGTCTTTTGATTTTTCATTTGAGATTCTCCTTTTATTTTACAGCTAAACCACAAGCTGTGGAGGTTCCGTAAGTACCGAAAAGGATAAGTGTACCCCAGAGACCGTTATTTTAGCCGCTAAAAGCCATTATATATCTCAAAATATAATAGCGCAACGGAAAATTTCACAAAAAAACTCACAAAAATGGGCACTCTTTCGAGTGCCCAAAGAGTAATCTACTCTTTTTCTAGAATGGTTTGTAGGTGACTCCCAAGGTGACCTGAACGTCGGAGGCATCGTTGGTGGAGACGTTGAAGATGTTGTTCATCTTGACGTAGTCAACGGTTAAAGCTGCAGTCAACTGCTCTGAAACTGCATACTGGGCGCTAAGACCAAGGTCGTAGGTGTACCAAATGCTGTCTCTGGATTTTGCTGCATCTCCATAACGATAGTTGCCGGTGTTGCTGTGATCGCTGGTGATTCCACTGTACTGCTTTTTGTAAGTTTCTTCAGAGGTGTGGGCTGGGATGTCTGTCCAAACGGTCCAAAGGTCGTGGGTTCCGTGAGCCATGAAGAAGAACTTTCCACCAACTGTAAGAGCGCCTTTCTCCCACTGTGCGCTGAGGTTTGCAACTAGGCTGTCTGGGCCGTAGGTGTAACCAATGGTGTATTCGTTGTAAAGAATATCGGTATGGGCGGCGTAATCTTCATAAGAGTACAGGCGGTATTTGACAGCTGCCACGTAGTCTAAGCCGTAGCCGTGTTTGCCGTCTCTAAGGTAGGCGTAGGGCTGTACGTAAACGACTTCTGGGTTGATGGTGAGAATTCCGTCTGCAACGCCTGTGATGTATTTTGCGCCAAGGAGGAAGGCCTTGCCGTCTGTTGTGACGTCATCGTCTTTGTCTGGGCCTGGGCTGGTTTCAAAGCCTGGCATTGCAAACTGGTCAATGAGCAGCTGGCCATAAATGCCAAGACCCTTGATTGGCGTCCAGTTAATCTCAAAGGCCAGAGTTGAGTTGGAGTTGCTTGGCATGTAGCCGTTGTGCATGAAGCCAAGTGGGTTCAAAACGGAGAACTGGAAGCTACTTTCCTGGGATTCGTAGGTGATGGCTTCAGTTACGGTGAGAGTTAGCTTGTCGTCCAGAAGGCGGCCTTCAAAGCGGTGTGCTGTGTAGAAGTAAAGACCCTTGAGGATGGCAGTGCTGTTGTTGTTCTCGTTTCCTTTATAAGCGGTTGCTCCTGTTGTGCTATCATAGCTGTAGTAGTTCATCTTATTTGGGAAGAAGGAAATGAGGTAGGTGTACTTGAATCTGCTGGTGTAGACGGTGGCACGAGCCATGTCATGATATGGGAAGTTGTTACTGAGAACCAAGTTGCCTGTACTTGCGCTTCCCCAGTTAAGCTGGTCTCTTCCAAGTTCTACTGACCATCCGTTTCCGCCAATTGAAGCAAAAGCTCTGTTAGGGAAGTTGATGTCCAGAAGCTTGAAGTCTAGTTCAAAATTCTGAAGGGTTGGAATGTTGGAGTTGAGGTTGGTTGAACCAATTTCTTTTGCACCTCTTACAGAGTTGGAAAGGAAGGCTGCAAAATAAGTATAGAAATTATTTCCAAGCCAAGTTTCCCATTCAAGATTGAAGAATGGAGTGTTCTTGTTGAGGTCTTTACCAAACCACCAAGTTCTTCCAGCAAAGGCTGTTTCTTCTTTATCGTTGGTGTCTTTTCTTGTGATGTCGGTTTTGTTGTAGGTATGAGCGTAGATATCAAGGTTAATTGAACCGGAAAGTTCCATGGCTCCGCCATCAAACTGCTTTTCTGGCTCTACCTCCAGCTCTTCTACAACCCTTTCATAGGTTGCGCTTAAATATTCGGGAATGCTGGTGGCATCAAGCTTTTCCAGCATCTTTGTAAGTTCATCACCACTCCAAGGACCGGTAGTGGAAGGCATTGCATGGCCAGTTGCCAAATACAAGTTAACGATATCTTTGTAGACTGAGCTATCTACACTATAGATTTTCTGTTCATTTGCTTCTGCAAAGATGAGCGTGAGGCTCAACAGACAGAAGATCATTACTAAAAGAGTCTTTTTCATGGTTTTTCTCCTTTTAAGGGAGAGTATAGCATAAAATCAAAAAAGAGAAAGAGGAGCGGGCTTGGCAGGGTGCAACTGAAATATCAGTCATTGAAAGGATTATTATTGGGTGATAGAATTAGAGCATTAAGTTTTTCGAGAGGATAACCTATGCTTGACACTCAAACATTAGAGGCCTTGAAAGCCAAGGCTACAGACTTGAGGATTTCAACAATCCACGAGATAGCCCATCTTGGTAACGGACACATTGGCGGAGCAATGTCCATCATTGAAGTTCTTACCTATCTTTATTTCTATGAAATGAATATTGATCCTAGCAATCCAGCAATGGAAGG
>CAVCYP010000064.1:0-7819 GCA_963606545.1 Sphaerochaetaceae bacterium | reverse complement strand
ACCTAAAAAAAAGAGCTGTAACTCGCTGTTGGAATATCCAACCTTGTTACAGCCCCTATCATTCTCAGAATTGTGAGTCCAATTACTCTTCAACAATTGCACCAACTGGGCAAACTGATGCGCAAGTACCACACTGAGCGCATGCATCCTGATCAATGACATAGATGTCGCCTTCAGAAATTGCTGATACTGGACATTCGCCTGCACATGTTCCACATGCTGCACAAGCATCTGTGATTCTGTAAGCCATTTTGCTACTCCTTTTACTTAAGAACATCGGGTTCCTCAATCCGATTACCCTAAATAATACCCTTGCAAAGGGCAAACGTCAATAAGAATCGGCTGGCTAAGAAAATCTTATAATCTTGATTTTTTGCCACTTAGGTCCTATTATTTGCCGTTATGAAAAGTCTAGTTCTTGCTGAAAAGCCTAGTGTTGGAAAGGAGCTTGCTCGTGTACTTGGATGTGCAAATAGGGGTAAGTATCTTGAAAGTGATGATTACGTTGTAACTTGGGCCTTAGGTCACCTTGTTACTCTTTGCACCCCAGACTACTATGGGGCCGAGTATAAGCGTTGGCAGCTCAAGGACCTTCCAATTCTTCCAAAGAAGTTGGAAACCATGGTCATTGATAAAACCAAAGAGCAATTTGAAGTTGTCAAATCCCTCTTGGATCGTGAAGATGTAGACGCTGTCATCATTGCAACTGATGCTGGTCGTGAAGGCGAGCTGGTAGCAAGATGGATTTTAAAGCAGGCTGGTTGTACAAAGCCAGCAAAGAGACTTTGGATTAGTAGCCAAACAGACCTTGCTATCAAGCAGGGCTTTGCAAATCTAAAACCTGCAAGTGATTACGATAATCTCTACGCTGCAGCAGAAAGCCGCTCCTACGCAGACTGGTACGTGGGTTATAACGTCTCAAGAGCTATGAGCTGTCACTTTGACACCCGCCTTTCTGCAGGAAGAGTACAGACTCCAACCTTGGCTCTAATTACCTCCCGTGAGGACGAGATTGAAGACTTTGCCGGCCGTTTCTACTGGACAATTAAGGCTGATTTTGGCTCCTTCAAGGCCTCTTGGTACTCCCAGGACAACACTATCAGAATCCCTGACGAGAAAACCGCTAACGAGCTTGTAGAAAAACTCAAGGGCGCAAAAGGCGTGGTAAAGAGCCTCAAAGAGGTTCCAAAGACTGAAAAACCACCTCTTGCCTACGACCTCACTGAGCTCCAGCGCGATGCCAACAACCTCCTAGGTTTCTCCGCAAAGGAAACTCTGGACACCCTCCAGCGCCTCTATGAAGTGCATAAGATTGTCACTTATCCTAGAACCGATAGCCGCTACATCACAGCAGACATAGTGCCAACCATCCCAGACCGCCTCATGGCTCTGACGGCAACTGGCTTCTGGATGCGCGCCTCAAAGTACATGAAGACGGGGGTGCGTACAGACCTCTCCCGCCTTGTCAACGACGCCATGGTCAGCGACCACCACGCCCTTCTTCCAACTGAGCAGAAGGTTGATCTGACCAAGCTCAGCACCAACGAGAAAGCTCTCTGGGAACTGATAGTCACACGTTTCTTGGAAACTTTGTCCCCAGACTACGAATACAAAACCACCACCCTTGAAGCTAATGTTTGCGGTGAACGCTTTATAGCTAGACTCACAGTGCCAACTGCCCAGGGCTGGCGCGACGTTGCCCGCGACATTGGCAAGCGCTCTGCTGCCCCAGTTGACGGCGACGATGACGACGAAAGCGGGCTTGCCTCTCTTACAGAAGGCTCCCAGCTTGAAATCAAAGACGTGGTCCTCAAACGCAATGCAACCCTTCCTCCAGACCGATACACTGAAGCTGACCTCCTCTATGCAATGGAGCACGCCGGCCGTCTGGTAGACGATGCAGAGCTCAAAAAGCGCCTTGAAAACGGACTTGGCACCCCTGCCACTAGAGCCGATATCATTGAAAAACTCATCCAGAACAACTGCATTGAACGTAAGGACAAAGAGCTTGTCCCAACGGCCAAAGGCCGTGAGTTGGTGCGGCTTGTACCTTCCCAGCTAAAGAGCGCAGAACTTACAGGTAAGTGGGAGCAGAGGCTTTTTGCAATCTCCAATGGAGAGGAAAAAGAGGCCCAATTCGTTGAAGACATCAAGAAAAATGCAACAGATCTTGTAAATCAGGTCATCGTTAACCGTGATAAATTTGATCCAAACCTCATGGGAGACAAGGAAAGACTTTGCCCATCCTGCCACTGGCCAATGATGAAAGTCTTAGATGAATACGACAGACCTCACTACGTCTGCCAGCGTTTTTCCTGTGGCTATGAAGAGATGGAAGTCAAAAAGCGTGTTGAGGTGGAGCCAGAAGCTGTTGTCCCAACTCATGCAAGTGCATCCCCAGCAAAGAAGGTCATTGCCGTTGCAACTCCAGGTACTGATGGCAAGAAGCGCATTGTCCTTCACAAGTCGGCCGTCAAGGCTGCTGTTGCCAAGGCTCAGCCACAGGTCAAGTGGGAAACTGTAATTGAAGTTGTAAAGCCAAGCCATTACAGACCACCAAGACAGGATTGGTCAGCAAATAAGCCAAAGCCAGAGATTAAGAAAGAGTTTAAAAAAGATTTCAAAAAAGACTTTAAGACTTCTTCTTATGAAAGTCGCGAAGGTGCAGGCGGAACATTTGCAGACTTCATCCGTGCTTCTGAAGAGCGCAAAAAGCGCGATGAAGAAAAGCGTAAGAAGAAATAAGTTTTTGAGGTTTTTGCAAGGTTTTGCAAAAACCTCTATTTAAAATAAGTCCTGATTAAATAATCTAGATGTTGGAGATTTAGTGAACTGTCTGCCGTTTCAAATGTAATGATTAAGTCTCTTCCCAGCAGAAAATTATTCATGGTGTATAGTTCTATTTTCTCTTTGGTTTTTGTTGCATAATCTCCAAAATCGAATAGGCCAAAATGCTCAAACGCGTAGACTGCAAGGGTCCTTGTATTAAGCACTGCAAAATCCGGATATATTGTGGTTTGCGGGAATTTAAGAGCTAGCTCGTATCTATAAGGCACTCCAGCAAAATTTAGCCTGTCTGCAATAATAACTTCACTCTTTGACCTTACATGTTCGCCTTTTAGCGTGTAGTTGTTTCCTTTGATTGGAATATCCAGTTGATGGTCCGGCTGGTTTGACCATTCTTGGATGTAGCCCTGATTTGAAATTATATTTGGCGTAACAAATTGCTTAATATCTGCGGGCAAATCTTCGTAAACCTCATCCAACTCTTTAAGAATATCGGGGTGGTCTAGGATTTTAATACACTTTTCCAGTGCCGTCTTCTGTTTTATTGTCAGCTTCAGGAAATCCGCGTCGTATCGCTTTTGCGCTAACTCCTTTATGACTTGAAGCTTGCTCTGGCCTAGGTATTCATAAAGCGAGCTGCCTTGTTCTCTGCGTATAAAACGTTTTTTCCCTTTTATCTGTTTTATTTCTAGATTCCCAGGCTCAGCTTGCGCCACCCTGGCCTCAAGTTGAGAAATCTGGTAGTTTCTTCTTGCTAGCTGGTAGTTTAACGTGTTTAAAATCTGCTTCATAAAAAAAGTGTATACTAAATTAAAAGGCTTTTGGAAAAATTTAGTATACTTTTTCTACTAAATTTAAGCCAAAAGCCCGATTTTTAGTATACGCGCCTTAAAACAGAAAAATTAGTTAGTTCCAAACAAGACTTTCTTAAACAGCTCTGCTGTTTTCTCTTCTCCAATAGCCTTCTTGAAGACGTCTGTTGACGGGCCACCATTTTTAATAAGGCCATTAACATAATACTCCGACTTCTGGCTTTTGACGCTAGCGTCAAAAGCAGCTGAAGCGTTATCGCCTGCGGCAAGATAGGCTTTTAAGTAATCAAGCGCAAGCGCATCAAAAGAAGAAGTCAGTTTTTTGCCTTTTTTGAAGACGCTCTGAGAAAGCTTGATGTCATCATACCAGTGCTTTCCTGGATCAAAGTCTGGAAGAGAAGCGTATTTGGCTTTTACCTCATCGAGCGATGAGGTAAAAGCCCCAGTAAGGGTATTATATAACTCATTATACAGAGAATCATTGCCCATGGCCTGAATACGGTCGTAGGAATAAAGAGGTAAATCTTTTTCCTGAGGGACAATGATAAGAGTGTCCATCTTCATGAGGCCAAAGAAGCCCTTTGCGGTCATGACTGAGACGTGTCCAAGACCCTTGGCCTGATAAGCTGAAATATTAAATTTCATGCCAGAGACTTTCATTTGAGCAAATTCACCAGCTTCCAGCTTTTCCAGTGGATATTTATTTTTAATAGTAGCAAGCAGTGTATCTATCATGCGGTTTCTCCACCGTGCAGTCTAAGCTCTTCAAAGCCGTTCTTGTGAAGAAGAATGGCACCAAGGAGCAAGGTTCCTTGTCCAAAGGTATTTACACCTTCAGCAATCCAGTTCATGGCAGAGCCACTGAAGTCTTTGGAAGAGAGGTAGCCCATGCCAAGGCAGAGGAAGAAAGAAATAATGAAGAGAGCTATAAGGGCAGGTTTTCCAACTTTCTTAGCCATTATGCAAAGACCTGTGTCCATAAGTCCAAGTCCTATAATCATTAAGGCAACAAATACAAAGGTGCCACTGAAGTAGGCAGGAGCTACGCCGGTCTTGTTATCGCCATGACAAAGAAGGAAGATAATAGCAACAACAAGGATGCCAAGGGTGACAAGCAGAGAAGTCTTGGTTGAAGCCTTTGGCTGACCATTTGAGGTTTGCTTGTGACAAAGTAGGGCAAGCATGCCAATTCCAGCCAGCATGAAACCAAGCGACTGCATTGGGAAGAAGACGTTGCTTAGGGCTTCAAAATCACAAAGACCTAGGGCATACATGAGTTTGTAGGTGGCCTTGAGAAGGCCTGCACAAATTACATCTATTGTTCCCGCAGCAAAGAGGGCAAAAGCCCCTTTGCTCATTTTGTTGTACATATCGCGTAGTAGGATTATTGTGGCAGCTTCAAAAAGGGCTACTGGAATGTAATCCACCAGTGACATAATGACTGTAAAATCTTTCATACCTTGCTCCCTTTATTTCTTGTTTAAATGATAAATTGGAAGTAATGGAATAATGATTGGAGTCTTGTTGGCGTAATCATTGTATTCTTTATTATCGCCATAGCGCTTCATTTGACGCTTCTCAAGGCGCTGGGCGCCGTTGAACATGATATAAACAATACAAATGTAGGCAACAATTGCCATAATCCACTGTCCAGTTGTTGCATAAGTTGAGATGCCGCTGATAAATACGCCTGTCCAGAAGGTGATTTCACCAAAGTAGTTTGGACAACGAACCATCTTGTATAGGCCCTCTTTTGCAACCATCTCAGGACGGGCTTTCTTCTGGGCCGATTTTTGAGAATCGGCAATGGCCTCAAGAGTAATTCCAATGACAGAAACGGCCATGCCAATGACTGGCAGGAGGATGTCTGTTGAGCCATTGATAACTCTAAAGAGCATCGGGCTGACTTGGGCTACGTAGAGCGCGGAGACGAAGATCCAGATGAAGGCTAGGACAAAGATTGGCATTTTCTTTTCTTTGTTTTTGCTCAGGGTGTCTTTGGCGACTTCTGTTTTGCGGAAGGAGGCGTTTTTGAGCTCGCGGGCAAGGAGGAAGCCGGAAAGTCGGGCGCCGTAGAGAATGAAGAGGACTAGTTGTAGGCCTACAATCAAAATTGGCGTCTGAGTTGGGTTAAGCATATACATTACAAATACGGCAATTCCGCCACCTGCTATGGCAAAGCCGTAACCTATGGACAGAAAGTAGACGAATTTATAGAAGCCAACTGAGCACATGACGGCACAGACGGCGTAAAGGATTCCAAGAAGATTCCAAGGCATATTAGTTCTCCTTTTGCAATTTATTTACCAAAATAGTCTTTGAGGTAGGCAGCAAAGCTGTGGTCGCCGGTTTCAGTGTCGCCAACAAGGTCGTGGCTCAAAGTCCATCTGGAGAAAAGAATTATATCGTGCTTACCAGCTTTCTTAATCTTTGGGAGGTTAGCTAAAACGCCAAAGAGCCAGATTGGAGCCCACTTGATTTTGACGGGCTTGCCTGCAGCGTCAAAGCAGAGTTTTGCCATCTCTTCGTAGGAGTAGGTTTCCTTTCCGCCTACGTTGTAGGTGACGTTCTTGTCCATCATGTGGTCAACAATGAACTGTGCAAAGTCTGGGCAGTCAACTACGTTGGCTTTTACGTGGCCATAGCCTTTGAGCAGCTGCATTTCGCCTTTTTCTACGTAAGGCTTAAAGACCTTGGCAATGTCGTAGAAGTAGCCAGTTGGTCTGTAAATTACATAATCCATTGGCTGTTTTTTGATTTCCTGCTCTACAAGATATTTTGCGTGAAGCATAGGAACCTTTTCAGCTCCTGGCTGGTCGCAAGAAATAACTGAGATGTAGTTGAACTTCTTGACGTTGGCCTTTTTGGCTTCTTCGTAAAGGTTCATATTTCCTTTGTAGTCAATGTCATAGCTTGTGAATCTGGTGGAAGCACCAGTAAGTCCCATAGTTGTGATAACTACATCTGCACCGTCACAAAGTCCCTTGAGAGTTTCAGGATTTGTTGCGTCAATTGAGACGAACTTGTATTTTCCCTTGGCTTCTGGGATCTCTCTTTCTTTAAGATCTGCTGCAACAACTTCGTGTCCAGCAGCACAAAGTGCTTTAAGAATTTCAGCACCAAGATTTCCAAATGCTCCTGCAAGTACTACTTTCATTTTTTTACTCCTTATTTTTTGCTTTTCTCTTTTGCACGCTTATCGTTAATGATTTTCATCTCTTTTGCAGTGATAAGCTCAACGTTGTTTTCCTTTGCCCACTGCACGCAGCCTCTAAGAACAACTGAAAGGAATACCCGTGGCACTCCAAGGATTGTCTCAAGAGCATCATCTGTGAACTTAACCTTGTCATCTGCACGGTCTGCTGCGTATCTGACGGATTCAAGAGAGGCCTTACGAACCTGAAGAAGCTCTGCTCTCATGCGAGTTTTTTTGTGGAACCAGAAGTTCTTGGAATCTCTGTAACCGTAGTCAACTGGAAGTGGAGGGAAGTCCTTTGCTCTGACGCCGTTGATGATTGCGTCGCTATACTTTTTCTTCATCAAAATCTTGTCAACTTTGAGGATAAAGTGAGCACCAAACTTGCTGGTGATACCGTTAAAATCGTGATAAGGAGGTTCGTAGCCGCTAAGTTCGCCAGCCTTGTCATTTTCAGCGTGGTCTAGAGTTCTGACCCAGGTGCACTCAATAACCTGAATGGCGTCTGAAAGAACTTCTGGGCGCTTTTCTCCGGTTTCTTCTTCAAGTAAGCTCTTTTCTCTTCTGAAATTACACTTTGGCATTTTGTCAGAAGGCTTGTCGCCAGGCCAAGAAAGTTTTACAGCTTCTTTGAAGGTTTTTGGATTGTCGTCAATGAAGTTGATTGCGCACTTTCCGTTTCTGAGGATGTTCTGTGCTGTGTTAGAAGAGTTTCTGCAACTCAACAGCATTGCATAGAAGTCCTTTCCAGCAACGTAGTAGGGCTGAACAAGAGAGTAAGGTCCCAAAGTTGTGGAACCGTCCTCACAAAGGGTGCTGATAATTACTGTAGGCATTGGAAAGTAGAGCGATGTCTGATAGAAATTATCCACGATACGAAGATTTTCAAAGCTACTCATGTTTTTTTCTCCTTAATCTATTATATTATCTTTTTTAAAATTTCATATATTTTTTCAAAAGGGACTTCTTTCATAGTCCACGTTAATAACGACTCTGCAATGAATTGTGAAAGAAACTGTGAATT
>CAVCYP010000063.1:0-7978 GCA_963606545.1 Sphaerochaetaceae bacterium | reverse complement strand
AAGGGAAATGGGCCCAGAGAGATTTGAACTCTCGACCAAAGGATTATGAGTCCTCTGCTCTAACCGCTGAGCTACAGGCCCGGATGTCAGTTATGCTAGCTAGAAGCAAACATTAAAACGACAGCGGAAATAAATTAGCATTTTTGAAAGTGAATATCAACCCTAGAAAAGACTCTAGAAAGAAAAATCTTGAGCTTTAGGGCCGTAATCTTTACAATTAGGCTCGTGAAAAAAATCTTCATCTTATTTTTGATATTAAATATCGGGATGGGGCTGTATGCTCTGTCCTTTACGTCTAGGCTAACTGGCGTGACTACGCACCCAGATTTCTGGGCTGGTGTGTTCCCCTCTAGCGTGCGCAGTTATATTGGGCTTGGTGGAATTGAGCTTTTGGATACTCATAAGACGGAAGTTGGGGCGGAGATAGCTACGGGGACGTTGGCTCGAACCATCACGCAAAATCCGCTGACTGGAGAAACTTTGACTTCTGAGGACCTCCTTTACAAGAATTCCAGTTATGATGTTCTTTACGCTTCGTGGAAGGCTGGCATTGCGCAAGGCATAGGTTGGAGTGAGCAGGCAAATAACGAGTTGCTTACCTTGCGGTTTTCTCTTGATGGCCAGTGGGAAGTTGCCATGGACCCTCTTATGCAGAGTGAAAATAGAACAGGGCATCCTTTTTCTATCTTGGATTATTTTGACCCACTTGGTGAAAACTATAGCCGCATTTTGCCCGGTACCCCAGATTTATCGCACAATAGGCAGCTTTTAAGCCTTAGTTTTGATTTGTATGGAAAGCTGAATCATTTGCTTCTTAAGACTGGAAAGATGTCTGGAATCTCCACTGAGTTCAAGTTTGTTTGGGCTCCGTCTTTCTTGAATTTGTCAAAGGATGAAGGTGGTGTTGCAAGCTTCTGGAAGTTTTGGCTTTTTGCAGAAGGTGGTTTAGATATTTATCAGGCAGTTGACGCAAACGGTTTGAATCTTTGGTCTGTTGGAATTTCAGATGAATTTGAGATGCGTATTTTTGGGGGTGATTACATCCCAGAATATGCAAAAACTCTTAAGAGTCAGGTTTGGTGGGTAGAGCCTGAAAACATGACCTTCATGGCTAGAAACATTCTTAAGGTTAACTACTATGGACAACAGTTCTTGGGTTCCTGCATACCTTACGTTTATGCTTTCTTGGATATGTGTTATTCTGGCGGTAAAATTAACAACCTAGTAGGGGATGAAACTAGCTCTGTTTGGGCTGGAACAATGGGACTTCATATTGAGCTTCAGTTGTTTGGTACAGCTCATATTTATTATGAAATAGGTCAAGTTTTCCTATATACCGGCGAAAATAAAGCGTATAATCCTGGTTATAGGACATCAAGTACAATAAAAATATCCATTTCTCTGTCTGGAGGAAGCAATATAGACTGGTCTATATAGTTTGGAGGTTTAGATGAAAAAATTTTTACTAGTTGCTTTGGTTTTACTTCTTGCCGTTGGCTCCGTTTTTGCTGGTGATTTCAAGTTTTTGTTTACGGAACTGGATCAGCATCCTGAAATCCTTTCAGGTTTTCTTCCTACCTTAACGGCCTTTGGAACAAGTTATGAAGGTTTTGAATTTATACCAGGACGCTTAACTCAGTTGCAGATGACAATTGGCGGTGGCTACACCCAAAGAGTCTTGTTCCAAAATCCAAAAACTGGTGAACCTCTTATTTCAAATCAAGGAATCTATGATGCCGTTCAAATTCGCTGGAATCTAAAACTTCTGCAGGGCTTTGGTTCTTCTTGGGTAGAGGGTAAGGATCTTTATACTGTTTACTTTGGCTATGAAGGGCGTTATGAAAGTGGCACAGACTCCATGGTAACTGGCGCAAAAAGATTCAGAGGCTATGAAATTTCAGCAGCTGGTGAAAAAGAGGCAAATTCACCTACTGCAATTCTTTCTATGGATGATTGGTTTGAAGGTTTTGATTCCAGTAGCGCTACCACTACAATTTATCCTGATTTATCGCAGGGATCCTACAACGCTTTCATGAATAACTTCTATTTTGGTGCAAAGCTCAATGGAATGGATGATAAGATGGTTTCAACGGATGGATTTTTGGCAGAGCTAAAGGTTCAGTTTGCGCCTTCTTTCCTAAATAAAAAGGCTTCCTACTACAGTATTACCCTCAATGGGGTTGCTGCAAAGACTCTTTTGGAGATTAAGGCCACTTCTTCCAAAAACAATCTTTTCTCCGTTGTTATGATTGATAGAGTTAACCTTAACTGGACAGATGGTAGCAAGGTACCTGTCTATGCTCAAATGCCGGTTTCTTTGGGAAGAAAAGTTAGAGGTTTTAACACAAATAGCTACAATACAAACTTCACAGTTGTGAATAACTTTGATATTAGACTTGCAGGTCCAGAGCCCTTTGTTGATGGCATATTTCCAAGACTTAACCTATTTTTTGACGTAGGTTATTACGCTGGAGACTATTTTAATACGGAAATATCGGCTAAAGAGATGGCGGATAAGTTGGGCCTGGAGAGAGTGTTGTGCTCGGCTGGCGCTCAGTTGGAGCTGAGTTTCTTTGACTTTATTGACCTTGGTTTCCAGGTTGCCTATTTGATTAACGGTTATAATATGCGCAATCCAGAACAGTACTGGATTACAGGCGCTACTTTCTTCTTGGATTTTTAATGCATTTTTTATATACTGCCAAGGTCGTATAGCTGGCATACCTAGCCGGCATACCTTGTAGGCATATTAGAGGACGTAAAATGGAACAACAATCAGTTCACTGGGCGGATATTTACGCAGACCGCATTATCAGAGAAAAGGGGCCAAAGGAAGTTTATACCTGTGCTTCAGGAATTACTCCTTCCGGTACCGTTCATATTGGTAACTTCCGTGAGATAATCTCGGTTGATCTTCTGGTTAGAGCTCTCAAAGAAAAGGGCCAGAAGGTAAGATTTATCTACTCCTGGGACGACTATGATGTTTTTAGAAAAGTTCCAAAAAATATGCCACAGCCAGAGCTTCTTCAAACATATCTGAGAAAGCCAATTACTTTGGTCCCAGATACCACGGGAAGAGCAGATAACTATGCGCGTGGCAACGAGTTGGATGTTGAAGAGAAGCTTCCAATTGTTGGTATTTCTCCGGAGTATCTTTATCAGGCCCAGCGCTACAGAAGTAGCTTGTATGCAGAACAAATGAAGAAGGCTCTTGAGTGCAAGCAGCAGATTATTGCAATTCTTAATCAGTATAGAACAGAGCCTCTGGATGATTCTTGGTGGCCAATTGCCGTTTTCAGTTCCTTCACAGATAAGGACACCACAACAATCCTTTCTTGGGATGGCCAGTACGGCATCACCTATAGGGACGATGAACTTAACAAGGTTGAGACAATTGACCTTAGAACTACTCCTTATGCAAAGCTTCACTGGCGTGTTGACTGGCCTATGCGTTGGGTCTATGAGGGCGTTGACTTTGAGCCGGCTGGAAAAGATCACCACTCACAGGGCGGTAGCTTTGATACCTCCAAGCAGGTAGTTGAGCTCTTTGGCGGCCACGCTCCAGTTAGCTTCCAGTATGACTTTATCTCCATTAAGGGCCGTGGCGGAAAGATTTCTTCTTCAAGCGGAGAAGTCATCTCTCTTGGCGATGTTCTTGAGGTCTACACCCCAGAAATTACCCGTTATCTCTTTGCTTCAACAAGACCTAACACAGAATTTGCAATCTCTTTTGACCTTGATGTCTTGAAGATTTACGAGGACTATGACAACTGTGAACGTCGCTACTTTGGCCTTCTGCCTTGCAACGAGAAGAAGCTGGCCATGGAACGCCGCGTCTATGAGCTCTCCCAGGTTGGCCCTGTTCCAACTTCACCTGGCTATCAGATTCCGTTCAGACATCTTTGCAATCTTCTGCAGATTCACGGAGGCGACATTGAGAAGGTTATCTCAAATTTCCCAGACGTCCAGCCGGACCAGATAGATAGACTGAAAACCCGATGTCTCTGTGCTTGGAACTGGATTACAACCTTCTCTCCAGAGGATTTTAGGTTTGCAGTTGCCTCATCAGATTCTCCACTGGTAGAGCTTAACGCTGACGAGCAGAAGGTAGTTAAGGTTCTTGCTTCTAAGGTTTCCACTTGGGACGGCCAGGATGAAAAAGACCTCTCACAGCGCATCTATGATGCAGCCGCTGAGGCAGAGGTTGAAACCACGGTTCTGTTTACTGCAGTTTACCGAATCCTTATCAACAAGGAGAAAGGACCAAAGCTTGCAGGCTTCATGAAGACAATAGGAAAAGACAAGGTTCTTTCCCTACTTGAAAGATATTAAACTTAGACTAAGCCACCGGCACTACACCGGTGGCTTTTAAGTTGGAGGGGCAATTATGTCTATACCACTTCCCAAAGATTTGAAGGCTGTTCTCATTTCTGAAGAACAGATCGAAAAACGTGTTCAAGAACTTGCCGATGAAATCAACGAACATTACAAAGACATTACTGAGCCACTCGTGCTGGTTGGAGTTTTGAAAGGATCGGTCTTCTTTTTGACGGATTTGGCTAGAAGGCTTACCGTTCCGCACATTGTGGACTTTATAGCTATTTCCAGCTACGGGGCTAGAGGGGATAAGCGGGGTGAAGTTAGATTTTTGATGGATACCCGTGAGAGCGTGACGGACCGTCATGTGCTGATAGTTGAGGATATCTTGGATAGCGGTCATACGTTGGATTATTTGACTAAAAACTTTGCGGCTCGTCATCCGCTTTCTGTGGCTAAGGCAGTTTTCTTGGACAAGCCAGCTAGACATGAAGTAGCTGTTGAGATTCAGTATAAAGGCTTTGATATTGGCGATGCTTGGGTGGTTGGTTACGGCTTAGATTATAAGGAAAAGTACAGAAGTCTTCCTTATATTGCTGAGATGGTAAAAAATTGAATGATGGCGTCTTTTGGCGCTAAGGAGCAAAAAAAATGGCAGTTGGTTGCGTTGTAGGCCTTCAATGGGGCGACGAAGGAAAAGGTCGGGTTGTCGATTATTTAGCACAAAAAGCGGACATGGTTATCCGTTTTCAGGGTGGCGATAACGCCGGACATACCGTAGTTAATGAGTATGGTAAGTTTGGTCTTCACATTCTGCCTTCTGGAATTTTTAATCCAGAGACTATGAATATTGTAGGCGCCGGCACTGTTGTGAATTTTGACAGAATGCACTCGGAACTTGCAGAAATTGAGCAGAAGATTGGTAGAAAGATAGATAATCTTTTCATTGATGTCAGAGCTCATCTTATTCTGCCGTACCACATGGCGCTTGATGGTGCAGAAGAGGGCAAGCGTGCCGATAAGGATAAGATTGGTACTACAAAGCGTGGTATTGGCCCTTGCTATCAGGATAAGGCAGCCCGCAGTGGAATTAGAGCTGGTGATCTTCTTAATTGGGATTTCTTGGTAAAAAGGCTTGAAGCTAACCTTAGCAAGAAAAATAGAGAACTTGAGTACTATGGCCTTGATACCTATACTCTTGAGGAACTTTTGGCTAAGTGTGAGGCTTGGAAGGCTGAGTTTGGCGCTCAGATTATTGATACTACAAGCGTGGTCAGAGATGCAGTGCAGTCTGGTAAGGAGATTCTTCTTGAAGGTCAGCTAGGTATCATGAGAGATAACGACTGGGGTATTTATCCATACTCCACCTCTTCAAACCCAACTGCAGCAGGTGCTTGCAATGGTGCTGGTATTCCTCCAAGAGCAATTGGTAAGGTCTATGGTGTAGCTAAAGCTTATTCCACAAGCGTTGGCGGTGGTCCTTACATGACAGAGCTCTTTGACGCTGAGGGCGATAAACTTAGGGATATTGGCCATGAATACGGCGTAACTACTGGCCGTCCAAGAAGATGTGGCTGGTTTGATGCTGTTGCAACTGACTATGCTGTCTACATGAATGGCGTCACAGATGTCTGTCTTACCAAAATTGATGTCTTAGATACCTTTGAGACCATCAAGGTTTGTACTGGCTACATGATTAACGGCGAGTATTATACTAACTTGCCAGACACAGCTCTTCAGGAGCAGGCTAAGCCTATCTATAAGGAGTACGAAGGCTGGATGACAGATACCACAGCTTGCCGCACTTGGGAGAGCCTTCCTGAGAAGTGTAAGGCTTACATCTTGGACCTTGAAAAGCTCATTGGCGCTCCAATTACCCATATCTCGGTTGGTCCTGAGCGCGACCAGTTGATTATCAGAAACGTATAATTTTTGCTTTTAGGCTTGCAGGCTGGCTTGAGCTTGCAAGCTGGTTTCTAGGCTTGCCGGCCGTTTTAGGAGGTGCTCATGCAGTACGACCATTCAGTTTTCATCTCTCCCTTCACCTGGCGCTATGGCTCGCAGGAAATGAAAGCCATATTCTCTGAAGAACACAAACGCAAACTTCTCAGACGCGTCTGGATTGCCCTTGCACGCGCTGAAATGAAGGCTGGCTTGGTCTCTCAAGAGCAACTGGACGAGTTAATTGCCCACAAGGACGACATAGACATTGACCGCGCCAGCGAAATTGAAAGCACAATCCACCACGACCTCATGGCAGAAATCAAAACCTACGCCTCACAATGCCCCAAAGCCGGCAGCATCATCCACCTAGGCGCCACCAGTATGGACGCCCTAGACAATGCCGATGCTCTTAGATTTAAAGAAGCCCTTGTTTTGACGCTGTCGCATTTGGATGAGTTAATTTCTGTCCTAGCTTCCCGAACTGAGCAGTGGCGCAATGTCATCACCATGGCCTTTACCCATATTCAGCCTGCGGAGATAACAACTATCGGCTATAGGCTCAGTCAGACGCTGCAGGACTTACTGGAAGATAGAGAGGATTTGGTTTTGGCTCTGAAGCGACTCAAGGGGAAAGGGATGAAGGGGGCCGTGGGGACCTCTGCTTCTTATTCGACTTTGGTGGAGGGAAGTAGTATTTCTTCTGTAGAATTGGAGACTTTGGTGATGGAAGATCTGGGTCTTCAAGCTTTTGATGCGGCAACTCAAATTTATACTAGAAAACAAGATTTGAGAATTATTCAGACTCTATCTAGCATTGCTTGCACCTTGCATAAATTTAGCCAAGATTTCAGAGTGCTGCAGTCTCCACCTATTGGTGAGTTTTCCGAGCCTTTTTCTAAGATGCAGGTGGGCTCTTCTGCTATGCCATTTAAGCGTAATCCTATTCTGAGCGAGAAAATTTGTTCGTTGGCGCGAATAGTCTCTCAAAGTTACAGTGCTGCTTGGGCTAATGCCAGCGAGACTTTCTTGGAAAGATCTTTGGATGACTCGGCCAACAGACGCACCTTTATTCCTGAAAGCTTTTTAGCTTTGGATGAGATGCTTATTACTGAAAAAAAGATTGTAGCAGGCATGAATATCCACAGTGCAGCCACCAAGCGGCTTTTGGATAACTATGCCATCTTTGCTTCCACCGAGCGGCTTTTGATGGAGCTTGGCAAGCGAGGTGCTGACCGGCAAGCAATGCATGAGGTAATTAGACAGGAAAGCCTCAAGGCTTGGGCTTTGGTGCAAGAGGGCTCTGCTAATCCGCTTAAGGCGGCCTTGTGTAGCAATAGTGAAATCTTGTCTTATATGAGTGCTTCAGAGATTGAAAATGCGCTTAATGCAGAAAATTATATTGGGGACGCCGTTTACAGAACTAATCTAGTTCTTGCTAGAGCAAAACGCCTTTAATTATCGGTTTTGGTGTGGTGGCCTTGGTGGGCGACAGGCAGGCTGAGGTGCAGCTTGTAGCCCAGAACGCGGGCGGCTATGGTGAAGATGGCGGTAATCCAGATGTTGATGGAGGTGTCCACGCCTAGGTACCGGAGAAGCAGGTAGAGCAGGGCGCCAAGAATGCTGGCTGAGGCGTAAAAGTCTGAAGTGAAGACCATTGGGACCTCTTTTGCAAAGATGTCTCTAAGAACGCCACCGCCTACTGCTGACAAGACTCCAG
>CAVCYP010000062.1:0-8040 GCA_963606545.1 Sphaerochaetaceae bacterium | reverse complement strand
AGGTTCAGGTCCTAGTGGCAGCAATGTTGTGCAAGTTCGAGTCTTGTTCTGGGCAAAAAGAAGAAGTGCAGATCTAATGTCATCTTTTTGGGGCCAAAATTAAGCAAAAAAGATGACAAGTCATCCTGAAGAGCCAAAAATGGCCTTTCTAAGATGACTTTTTTCTCCTAGGAGGAGAAAAACTAGTTGTGAAACTGACACGTATTAACAGCTGTGGGCCTCATAAGTGTTGTTCTTTTCCATCCAGTTTAGATAAAATCAGGCTGAGGCCTAATTATGGACACAAATTTGCCAGCTGTATATTCTGCGGTTTCCCTCTCTTTCGTAGCTCCTCTCTTTCCCTCTAAAGGCGAGGAGGTGACTTTAAGTATTGCCTTTTCTTCGGCTCCGGACTCTGTTCTTCTGAAATACGACAGTAACACGGGACTTGTCTTCACAGCGGAGATGACTCAAAGCGGGCAATTCAATGGAGGCCTGAAGTACAGTGCAACCGTCAGCGCAAATCTTGATGAAACGCTCTTTCATTACTTCTTTGTTTTCTTCAAGGACGGGGTGAGCTACTACTATTCCAAGGCCGGCATAACCCGATACACCCCATCAATTTTGCAGCGTTTCTCCCTAATCACAGCCCAGCCCACGGCAGATCAGCCCACGGCAGCCCAGACTGCCTCGACAACCCCAGTAGCCAAGCCCACGGCAGCCCCAAAAGCCCCAACAGTTCCCCTGTGGGTTTCCTCTTCAACCTGCTACCAGATCTTCCCAGACAGATTCTGCAACGGAGACCCTTCCGTGGGCGCAAAAGAAGGCCAGTACGAGTTTGACGGCGGCAAAGTAACAACGCCCCAGTGGACAGCTGTCCCCAAAAAGTGGGAAACCTCCCGCTGCTGCGACTTCTACAACGGGGACCTCAAAGGCATTGAAGAGAAGACCGCTTACCTCAAAGCCCTAGGCATTGACGCCATCTACATCAACCCCATTTTTGCATCGGAATCTGTACACCGCTACGACACAGTTGATTTCTTCTCCATAGACCCCAAGCTGGGCGGAGACCCTGCGCTGGCCTCCCTTGTGAAAACCATGCACGAAAATGGCATCAGAGTCATCCTTGACATCTCCATCAACCACACCGGCCTCAACGGCGTCTGGCTCAAGAAAGCCCTAGAGGACCCCAAGTCCGATGAGCACGATTTCTACTACTTCAATCCCGATGGCTCAGTCGCGTGCTGGCAAGACGTGAAAACGCTTCCCCAGCTCAGGTATTCTTCCTCTAAACTACGAGACAGAATGTACAGAAACGAGAACTCCGTTATGAAGAAGTATCTCAAGGAGCCCTTTAATATTGACGGCTGGAGGCTGGATGTTTCCCCTGAAGTTGGAAGAAGAGGGTCAGAGCAGCTCTGTCAGGAGCTTTGGAGAGACATAAACCTAGAACTCAGAAAAGTGAAAAACAACCTTTATCTGGTTGGAGAAGATTGGGATGACAGCACGCTCTATCTTCAGGGCGATATCTGGAATGCCACAATGAATTACTACGGCTCAGGGCGTCCTTTGAGAAGTTGGCTTGGAGAGAAGGACCGGTTCCTGTGCCAAGGAGACGGCCACAAACCTGAACTTGATAAGCCTCTTACGGCAGAGGAGATTTGTGAGTATCTAAAGGTTGCAATAGATTCTGTCCCAGGACAGACCCCATATCTTCAGATGAATCTCATTGATTCGCACGATACTCCACGTCTTCATAATCACAGCAAAATCTTTAACAGAGACCTCCACAAGGGCGTTCAGCTGGCTCTTTACATGCTCCCCGGCATGCCTTGCACTTACTACGGCGATGAAGTTCTTCTTGACGGAACCCTAGAGTCCAATGAGGGTGCTAGGTATCCCATGGAGTGGAGAGAAGAAAAACAAGATCAGGATATGCTTTCATTTATGAGAAAAATTGGGGAGATTAGAAAGGATGAGCTTTTCGCTTGGTCTGGGGTGATGTTCAGGCCTCTGGACGAGGATGCGTTTGCAATTATCCGAGTGCAGGACCAAAAGGCGCTGGTTGCAGTTATCAACCGGGGAGAGGCGAGAAAGCTCAGTTTGGACCTTGCGCTTCTCCCACGGCAACAAGGTCAGGTGGTCTTGGGAGAGGGGACTTCTGAGCTTGAGGGAGACCGCCTCACTGTTGAGGTGAAGCGTCAGGCCTCGCTTTTGATTTCGTTGATGTGTTATTCTCAAAAGCTTATAGGGTGTGCTAAGAGCTAAAGCAAGACAACCTACTGTCATCTTTTTGGGGCCAAAATTAAGCAAAAAAGATGACAAGTCATCCTGAAGAGTCAAAAATGACCTTTTCAAGATGACTTTTTATTTTCTGAAAGGAGAAAGGGCTTCAGAAGTTGAAGGTGTGAAATGGAAATTTCTCTGTCCAAAAGTAGAAACTTCTTTGGTAAAAATTCGGTAAAAATTTACTTAACTCCCAAATTGCTTTAACCTGTTAACTTTCATTGCCCTCTGCCTTTATTCAAGGTGGAGGGCTTTTTCTTCTTGTTCTGAAGCCAAAATACCTACGAAGATTTCTTAGTTGTTCATAATCTCTTTAATACTGCAGTCTTCCTTCCCAAAGCATTTTGTCAAAAAGTTCCCTGGCTTTATTAACAGAAAGATTCACAAGCGGGTCCATGAGGAAGGCTTGGAAAAGAAGATTGTCGTCAGAGGCCCAAATTGCGTTCAGGGCAATTTCTTGTTCGTCCGAGATGCGTCTTATGAGATTCTGAACGGCAAGAGGAGGATTTGCAGAAACTAGTGGTGTTACTCTGTCGCGGGTGATAAGGCCTAGGCTTTCTACTATTCTTCCCTCCGGAAGAAATGAAATCTGGCCTCTGTTTGGCAGGTTCATGTTGGTCTTCAGCCCAGCACTGCCACCCCCAAGAAGCGCCATCATAATGTCCACCCCTTCTTCTCCGCTGGGGCTTGCTTTTAATTCTTCGTCTGTGAATATTTTAGCTTTCTTTTCTGCATCGGTTTTTACGCGCCAAGAGTAGGGGGTCCTTATGACGCCCAAGGAGTTGAGATACTTTTCGTCCGCAAGGAACCAAGGAACAAACTCCGCAAGGTGTCTGTCTCCGGCAGCGCCCAAAACGCCAAAGTGTTTGTAGAAGGTGTAGGCTATAAGATTGTCGCAATCAAACCACTTTTCTTCCCGTGCTCTTTTTTCTGCCTGTGCAGTGTGGTCGCAAAAGGTATCGGGATTGCGTACAAGCTCGTCAATGGCTTTCAGTAGGTCGTGGCCGTCCCAGAAGGCGTGCGTGATGAAGGTGAAGTGGTTGACGCCGGTGATGTCCACGTCCAGCTCTCTGCGCGAGGGGAGCGTGCCGTACTTTTTCTCTGCAAGGCGGCACAGGTTGTCCTCCGCGTGGAAGACTTCGTGGCAGCACCCAAACGCCTTGATGGCGGGGAAGGCCTTGTAGAGGGCGGCCGTGCAAAGCGTCATGGGGTTGGTGTAGTTGATTACCCAGGCCGCCGGACAGCACTTTTCTATTGCCCGTGCGAACTCAAAGAACAGTGGAAGCGCTCGGCGTGCTCTGATTAGTCCCCCAGGCCCCGTCGTGTCGCCCACCGTCTGTCGTATCCCGTACTCCTCCGGTAGCAGTAGGTCCGCTTTTCTGCACTCAATCCGCCCCGGCTCTATTGCGATGATAACTAGGTCTGCACCCTCCAACGCTCTCTCTATCTCTTTTTCAGTCCGATACTTAAACCGGCCCACCTGGCCGTTTAGCCGGAGCATGCGCGTGCCAACTTCCACGTTGTTTTGCGCTGCTTTGAGGTCTATATCGTAAAGCGTGACGGTGCCGTGGGCCTCTTGGTTCAGGGTTAGATCTTTCATAAAGGAGATTGCCCAGAGCCTGCTACCGCCACCAATGATTGTGATGTTGATATCTTTCATTTTTTCTTGTTTCCTTGCGTTTAGCTTTTCTAGCTTTTTTTAGCTTTTCTAGCGTTGAGGCCTTCAAGTCTTTAACGCCCTCAAGCCCTCAAGCCTGAAGTAGCATATCGCCTTCTTTAATATAGCCTTTCTTTCTCATAAATTCAGATATAATAAGCGAAAGTGCAGCTGGCAGAAGGAAATGCACAATTGCAAGTTGCCATAAGCAGGAGTTTCCCATCACTGCAACAGCATTGAACTGTCCAACAAGGCCACTTGTACCCATTCCAGCGCCGGCCGAATTATTTGTCATCTTAAAAACGCAGGTGGAAATTGGGCCAACAATCATAGATGCAAGCGTGGGCGGAATCCAAATCTTCCAATTTTTCCAAATGTTTGGAATCTGAAGCATTGAAGTTCCAAGGCCTTGGCTTATGAGTCCGCCAATCTTATTTTCCCTATAACTTGAAACCGCAAAGCCAATCATTTGACAACAACAACCGGCGCAAGCCGCACCAGCAGCAAGCCCATCAAGACCCAAAGAAATACAAATTGCCGCCGATGAAATTGGCAAGGTCAAAATTATACCAACAACGGCAGAAACCAAAATACCCATAGGAAGCGGATACAGCGTAGTAAGCTTATTCACAAACGCCCCAAGAGCATTCATAAGCGCGCTAACAACAGGGGAGATAAAGGTTCCAACCAGCGAACCAACAATTATTGTAACCATTGGCACCAGAATAATATCCACATGCGTTTTACCTTTAATAAACTTCCCCGCATAGGCCCCAGCAATGGCCGCAATACAGGCGCCCAACGGCTCTCCCGCTACAAGTTTTACAAAGGTCGCCCCTTCCCCTAAAACTATGGTCCCAGCCCCAACCGCGCCACACACGGCACAGGCAAAGATAGCCAAATTTGGCGCCCCAATGGAAAGCGCAACTCCAATTCCAATGGCCGGACCTGTCAAATACTGCGCAATCTGCCCAAAATTCTCAACAAGCGATATGCCCAAATAATGCCCAATTTGCTTGATAATTAGCCCGATAATTAAAGAAGAAAACAGCCCCTGTGCCATTCCGTTGAGAATGTTGACAATGGTTTCTCCTATACGACTACTCTTGTTCTCTTTAGCCATATAAAACCTCATAAAAATAAAAATGTTTTGGGATTTGGATGACAGAACAACTTGTAAGAGTGTCTTAGAAGCAGGCCTCCACTAAAAGTTAACCACAATTAAATTATTTTGGTCAAGAATTTTCCCATTTGGGAAACTTTTTGCAGAAGCGTTGGCTATTTCTCCTACCGGATTTTTGAAAAACGGGGAAACTTCTACCCAAAAGCCGGGTTTTGGGAAAAACCGGTAGGGAATGGTGTTGGAGGGTTCAAAAAAAGCCGGAAATTACTCAAATCAAGCAATCTCCGGCTCTTATGCTTTAGATTAATTCAGATTCAAAAGCTTAATTCTCAGATGCAGTAGTATAAGCCGTAGTATGAACCGTGAAGTTTCCCGTGACAGTTGGGTTGATGACCCCTTGCTTCTGAATATAAGCAGAAAGAAGATTTCTTACCTGGCCAAGGTCCTCACCCTGTTCCATGTCATACTGAGTGGAATAGTAGACACGGCTCTCGTCACCAGCAAAACTGTCTTTGCCAAGGAAATCGGCGACAGCCTTCATGTAATTTCCGCCGCCAGTGAATCTGTAGTTGTTGATTACAACCTTGTAGTGAGCGTCCATATCCAGAGGCTGTGAAAGGTAGGTGATATTTCTGACCCTGTCGCCTTCTGGGTTGCCAAGATAGATTTCGTAGGAGACGCCATCTCCGTAGAGAGTATCGCAGTACATACCGCCACCACGAACAACTGCGCCGTCTTTGACTTCATACTTTGTAGCAGCAAATTCAAGCCATGCCTTGATTTCTGCGCCAGTCATGTCTATGCAGTAGAGCCAGTTCTCATACTGGTAGAGCTGGAACAGAAGGCCAAGCTTGATATCGCCAGCAGGGATGACCGCGCCACTGTTATTATTAAGAGGAGCGGAGATAGACATCTGAGCACCAATTTCTTCAGGGATAGCCTCAAGCTGTACCGTGTTGATAAGGTCAAGGAAGGCGTTTGCTTCAGTCATATTGCCCGGAGCGGAGAAATCGCTTGAAGCAGTACCAATGACGTTATCCAGGTAGTTGGTCCAGACTTCTTCCTCGTAGGCGCTCATCTGGGCAACAAAGTCCTGGTCCACGTCAGCCTTTTTAGTCTCTACGACCTCAAGCTCCACACTGGTAATCTTCTTCTCTACGTTGCTGTAAGTGATAACCGCCGTACCCAGCCCCTGAGCCTTTGTCCCGCAGTGAATAACCGGAACCTCCACGCCGTCCAGATTCTTGAACGCGTAAGTGCCAGTCTCGTGCGTATGCCCGCCTAACACTAGATCGATGCCTCTTGAATTCTCAATGAGACAGGCTATCTGGTTTTCATAACTGTTCTCATAATACAGGCCATCTCCGTTGTAGTTTGCAATCTGGTCTGCATCAACAAGATTTCCGCCACTTGTACCACGTCCAGAGTGGCAAGCAGCCACAACAATGTCACAGCCTTCCTCGTTTTTGAGGATTTCTGCATAGTGGTTCCAGCAGTCTACAAAGGTCTTAAAATCAATCCCTTCCCAGTTTGCAGGTTTGTCCCAAGTAGGAATATTAGGAGTATCCATTCCAATGACACCAACTTTGACCCCGTCAAAAGTTCTAACAATATAAGCACTGCAGTAAGGCTCATAGGTATCGCTTCCGCTCTTAACAAAGTTAGCAGTGATAACCTCAATGCCCTCGTTCTGGGCATCTGCAACCTGTTTGTTCAGAATCTCCATACCGTAGTTGAACTCGTGGTTGCCCCAGTTCCAAGCATCATAGCCCAGAATTCCAAGAGCCTTCATGGTAGGATCTTCAACGTCTTGGTTGAAGAAGGCGTAATAATAGGTGAACGGAGTTCCCTGAATGGTGTCGCCATTATCCAAAGTAATTGTGTTTGGATAGAGCGCTCTTCTTTCCTTAAGAGCAGTGCTGAGTCTAGAAAGTCCTGAGCCAGAAATGCTATAAGCATCTCCCTTACTGTACTGGCTGTCTACAATTGCACCGTGAACATCCGATGTAAAGAGAATCTGAATGGTAACTTCCTCTGGAAGAACCACAGTTTCTTTTTCTGAAACTGGTTCAGTTGCAGCTTCAGTAACAGACTGTGCAAACAGCATTGTAACACTGAGTAGCATTGCAATAAGAACAAAAATGACTTTGATTTTGCTTCTGTGCATAAAAACTCCTTCTTTGTGCCTTTAGCAGATGTAAATATGGTAATACTGAATTGAGGGAATAACAATCAATAACATAGTCTAAAGTGTCGTTTTTAATCGCTTGATAATGTGGTCTCTGGGCTTGTGAAGCTTGACAGAAAATCTGATTTTGTCTAGAAAACATGTTAAAACTCCTTATGTGGTAAAGGTTTGGTTAAAGATGTCATAACCTGCCACTATTTCTCTTGCAATCTCACTGAATATCCCTTAAGAATGTACTTGGTGGTGAGAAATTGAAAAAACAGACAGGGATAGTATCAACAGCTTCAGGATTAAAGTCAGCTCTGGCTCTGGTCTCTAAAACTAGGTCAGACATGTGCGTGGGGGGGGGTATCCCCCTCAGGCCACTATCAAGTAAGTCCCTTTTATTACTCGTTTTACTATTGTTATGCTTAATGCCTGCTTTTGGCGCTGTCAGCACCGTAAAGTGGGCGTGGCATAGCCATGACGAGAGAGTTAAATGGTTCCGCTATCAGCTTAACGCTGAGAAGGAAGATGGATGGACAGTTGTAGATTCTACCATTACTTCTGCTAATTTTCCTGATTCGGAAGGGAATATTCTTTATGTTCAAGCTTCCTTTGATGGCATAAATTGATCCGCTTCTGGCTGTGCTACTAATACGGTAGAAGAGCCTGCAGAAAAGGTAGCAGAAGAGTCTGCAGAAAAGGCAGCGGAAGAGCCTGCAGAAAAGTCTGCAGAAAAGTCCAAGAGAAGCAACGCTCTTCGTATTAGTGTCACCCCTTATTCCCAAGCATTGTTCCGCTTTTATAACGGTTACAATACGTCTT
>CAVCYP010000061.1:0-8077 GCA_963606545.1 Sphaerochaetaceae bacterium | reverse complement strand
AGTGCGAGAAAGTTTGCCCACAGAAGCTGCCAATCAGAAAGCTTTTGGAGAACGTAGCCAAGGAGTTTGAGAGGCCCGTTTGAGAAGCCCGTGGGAGAGGTCTAGGGAGGAAAAGGCATCTTTCATTGACCAAGCCACATAATATAATTAATATGTGGAGCCATGAGTAAATATCCGTTTAATGAAACAGAGCCAAAGTGGCAAAAGTATTGGGCAGAACATAAAACGTTCTCAGTGAAAGAAGATCCCTCATATCCAAAAGAAAAAAGAGCCTACGTGCTTGATATGTTCCCATATCCATCCGGTGCGGGACTGCATGTAGGGCATCCGGAAGGCTATACAGCAACCGATATCTACAGCCGATACCTCAGAATGAACGGCTATAACGTTCTTCACCCAATGGGCTTTGACTCTTTTGGTCTGCCTGCAGAAAACTATGCAATTCAGACCGGAACTCACCCCGCAATTACAACGGAAAAGAATATTAATACCTTCAGACGCCAGATTAAGAGTCTTGGTTTCTGCTATGACTGGGACAGAGAAATCTCCACCTGTGATCCAGACTACTATCATTGGACTCAGTGGATTTTTGAAAAGCTTTATGAGAAAGGCTTGGCTTATGAAACCCAAGCTCCAATTAACTGGTGTCCAAACTGTAAGACTGGACTTGCCAATGAAGAAGTCAAAGAAGGCCATTGTGAAAGATGTGGCGCCCAAGTAGAGAAGAAAAATATTCGTCAGTGGATTTTGAAAATCACAGCTTATGCTCAGAGGCTCTTGGATGACCTTGATTTGGTAGATTGGCCAGAGTCCGTCAAGATGATGCAGCGCAACTGGATTGGAAAGAGTGAAGGCGCTTCTGTTACTTTCCAGGTTAAGGGTCTTGAAAAGGACCCAGCTGGAAAACTTGAAGTCTTCACAACCAGATGTGACACCCTCTTTGGCGCCACCTACATGGTCATTTCTCCAGAACATCCACTTGTAAACAAACTCACAACTGCAGAGCAGAAAGAAAAGGTTCAGCAGTACGTCCAAGAAGCTGCAAAAAAGAGCGACCTTGACAGAACAGACCTTGCAAAGGAAAAGACTGGTGTCTTCTCCGGAAGCTATGCAATCAACCCTGTAAACGGAAAAGAAATCCCAATTTGGATTGCTGACTATGTACTCATCTCCTACGGCACTGGTGCAATCATGGCAGTCCCTGCACATGATACCAGAGACTGGGAGTTTGCCAAGAAATTTGGTCTTCCAATCATTGAAGTCTTAAAGAGCCAAGTAGACGTCCAGACTCAAGCTTGGACAGAAGACGGAATTCACGTAAATAGTGGCTTCTTGGATGGTCTCAATAAGGCCGATGCCATTGAAAAGATGATTCAGTTCCTCCAAGAGCGGGGCATTGGACATAAAACAATCAATTTTAAACTCAGAGACTGGGTATTCAGCAGACAGCGTTACTGGGGTGAGCCAATACCTCTCATCCACTGTCCTGACTGCGGAACAGTCCTTGTTCCAGAAGAAGAACTTCCTCTCAGACTCCCTGAAGTAGAAAGCTACCTCCCTTCCGGCACAGGAGAGAGTCCTCTTGCAAACATCTCTTCTTGGGTAAACTGCCGTTGTCCAAAGTGTGGTGGACCGGCCAAGAGAGAGACCAATACAATGCCACAGTGGGGCGGTTCCTGCTGGTACTATCTCAGATACATTGATCCAAAGAACAAGGAAAGATTTGTTGATCCAGAGAAGGAAAAATACTGGATGCCGGTTAACCTCTATGTTGGTGGAACAGAGCACGCAGTACTGCATCTTTTGTATGCAAGATTCTGGCACAAGGTCCTTTATGACTTAGGTTTAGTCTCAACTCCAGAGCCTTTTGCAAGATTGGTAAACCAGGGAATGATAACCTCATTTGCCTATCAGAGGTCAAATAAATCACTGGTACAGGCAGATCAGGTCATTGAAAAAGAACCGGGCGTCTTTGTTGATAAGGAAACTGGAGAGGTCTTGGAGCGGGTTATTGCAAAAATGTCCAAGAGCCTTAAGAACGTAATTAACCCAGATGAAGTTGAAGCTGAATACGGCGCAGATACCATGCGTATGTATGAAATGTTCATGGGTCCACTTCAGGTTTCAAAGCCTTGGTCTACAACTGGAATTGCTGGGGTTTGGCGTTTCATTGATAAGATTTGGCGCATTGCTGAAGAGAAAGAACTTGTTGATGAAAAGGCTCCAGCTGAACTTATGAAGAGTCTTCACAAGACCATAAAGAAGGTCACAGATGACACTGCAACCCTGAACTTTAACACAGCAATCAGCCAGATGATGATTTATGTCAGCGACCTCTCTAAGCTGGACAAACTTCCAAGAGAAGCTTGGGAGCCGTTTGTGCTCATGCTCAGCCCTTATACACCACACCTTGCTGAAGAGCTTTGGGAGAGAGCTGGACATCAACCTTCAATTGCCAACGAAAAATGGCCTGTCTATGATGAAAAAATGACAGTTGATGCTGAAGTTGCCATTGTTGTTCAAATCAACGGAAAGGTTCGTGCAAAGCTCACGCTTGCAAAAGACACCGCAAAAGAAGACCTGATTGCAGCAGCCAAGGCAAACGATAACGTCAAACGCTATCTTGAAGGTTCCACAATTTTGAAGGAAATTGTGGTCCCAAACAAGCTTGTCAGCTTTGTTGTGAAATAACGAAATAAATATCAAAAAAATTACTCGGTTAGAACCTTGTTGGCGCTAACCGAGTATTTTTTTACCGTAGAGGTTTTTTGTAAAACCTACTTAAGCTTCCTTGGCAGCCGTATAGACGGTATCAATTAGGGCTTCAATCTTTTCAAGGTCAACACTTGAGAAAGCAAGTCTAATGTGATGCTCATCAAGTCTGATTACCCCAGTACCATATTTATTAAGCAAGAGCTGTCTCAAATCTTCAGAATTGCAAGCACAGTAGAAACTCATAAAGTAACCACTGTTAAAAGGAAGTGGTACTAAAGCTGTACAACCTTCGTACTTTTTCAAAGCCTGCTTAAGAGCCTTGTATCTCAAGCCAATTTTTGCCACCCCTGCTTCTTTGTCTTTCTGATAATTAGGATCACTCATTCCTTTAAGAAGAATGTTCTGACCTGAAGTAGTACAGCAAGAAAGAGTTCCTCTAAGAGCCCCCATAGTCTTTTGCATAAGAGCATCATACTGCTCCTCTGTAAAGCCTTTGCAACCATAGGTAATAAAGGCAACTCTAAAGCCCCAAACCATCTCTTCTTTAGTTGCAGCATCACACTTGACCGCAAGGAGGTTTTCACTGCAATCGCAGAGTTTTGCAAAGAGACTTTCTTTACAGGTAGCTTCTTCAAAAAATAGCCCAAAATAGGCATCATCAGTGATAATTGTAAGCTTCTTACCGGAATCAGAGTATCGTTTTAAAAGATCAACTATAGCAGAGGCCTCCTCCCAAGTAGGAGTATAGCCGGTAGGATTGTTAGGGAAATTAAGAATTACAACCGCCTTATTATCGCCGGTTGACGAAAGAGCAGCATCAAGCCCTTCAAGGTTAAAACCGCCATTTTTAAAAAGAGGGAAAAGCACCTTATTGGCTTGTCTCTGCTCATCCAAAATCAAATCATAATTTTCCCAGTACATGTTAGGAAGAATTACAAAGTCAGAAGGCTCTACAAAAAGAGAGCATACAAGACTTAGTGCATTTGTAAGGCCTGCTGTCACAACTGGAAGAGAAATAGACTTACCTTCAAGACTTGGATTTTTCTTGTACAGGTTCTCTTTCCAAATCTTTCTTAAAGCAGGAACCCCTCCCATTGGAGCATATGGAAAGATTTCTCCAACCGCCATAGAAGGTGCAAACTGGGCCTTCATTGAAGGAATGTACATTGCTGTTCCGTTTTCCAAAGCCACACCAATAGTGGCATTAAACTGCGTTGCTTTCTGCTTTGCCTCTGCAGACTGAACAATAATTCCTTTTGGAACATACATTCTTTTTCCATAATCCGACAGCATTGAATAGGCACTTGTCTGACTAAGAATACCATTGAGTTTTTCAGCTAATTGATGCATTGCAATCCTCCAAATCCAAGACTAAAGAAATTGGCAAAACTAGAACAAAAGCCCTTGATCCAGAGAAACTGGTCTGCGGTTGTCTGCCAAAGTCTTTGTCATATACTCTCTATTCAACTGAAGCTCGTTTACAAAACGGACCAAAAGGTCTTCCGACACTAGGTTCTGCTCGTTAAACAAGTACATTAGCGCTTTTTCTGCAATGTAATCGGGCTTAAGAGAATTGAGGTAAATCTCTTCGTTTGGATTATTCTTATATCTAGAAGCTATGTTTTTGTAAAGCTCACTTTTTTTAATATTGTACTTCAAGTTCTCAATTTCTGCTCTGAGTTTCTTGATATTACCCTTGTTGGCCTCTTCAGCCATCGGTTTTAGGTTGAAGAAGGTGTATTCTTTGCCGGGCAGGAAGTGGTGCTCGTCACAGCGGGAGGCGTAGTTTGGGTTGTCGCTTCCAGTTTTGGCACCGTCTCCGCCTACGACAATCAGAGGGTCAAAGTAGAGTGCAGGGCATTCGCAGTTATCCACCGTGTAGTAGCGATACGTGTAGAAAGCGTCCTTGATGCAGTCCTCATGCTCGCAGTAAGCGGTAAGCGGAATGACGTCCGTGGCAATATCCAGCATAAGGCGGGCCGATGAGTTGAAAATATCGCGCCTAAAATTCAGAATGAGCGTGGGAAAGATAAACATTATCCCCTTTTCCACGCTGGCATTACGCACCACGTAAGCCAAACGCTCATCAAAGAAAGAGGCCTCATCAATTATGTAAGTGCCGGCAGTTGGATTGTCCTCCAAAACCTTCTCAAAATCAAACGAATCCCTAATGCGCGCGATATTTTCCCCACAGCGAATATAGCCACTTCTAAAAGCCATAGCGTCCTGCGGATACTCCTGAAACCGCGCCCCATCCAGCTGATTTCTGATAAAGAAAACATTACGCCTATCTATGTCGCCAGTACTGGTGAGAGCCTTAACCTTGGCCCCCTTTTTCTGGGCCACGCCAGCATCGCGCCAAACACGAGCCGCAAATTCCGTCTTTCCAGACCCCATTGGGCCAATCAGCAAAACGCGCCTACCTGGCCTTGTAAAATCAAAATGAGCAAACGCCTTATGTACTTCTAGCGTAGGAAAGCCCAAACTTTTGAGAAAATCCTCGCTTGAACCTGTAGAGTCAACTGGAACCATCTTAAAACCTTATTTTGCGCTCTGAGCTGCACCCTGAACTATAGCAATACCAGCACTACAACCAAGCCTGTTTGCCCCTGCTTCAATCATTTTTACAGCGTCCTCATAGGTTCTGATTCCGCCTGCAGCCTTAACGCCAGCCTTATCTCCAACTGTCTTGCGCATCAGAGCCACATCCTCAACCTTTGCGCCCCACTTGGAAAAACCTGTAGAAGTCTTCACAAAGTCAGCCCCAGCCTTCACAGAAAGCTCGCAAGCGCGCACCTTCTCTTCCTCCGTCAACAGGCACGCCTCAATGATAACCTTCAGTACCTTATCCCCGCAAGCCTGCTTAACCGCACGAATATCAGCTTCCACCAAGTCATCTTTATGATCCTTCAATAGCCCGATATTTATTACCATATCAACTTCAGTTGCGCCCTCTTCCACTGCACACTTTGCCTCAAAAGCCTTAGCTTTTGTGCACATTGCTCCCAAAGGGAAGCCTACAACAGTACAAACATTAACGCCCGTACCCTTAAGCTGCTCAGCACAGAACTTAGTCCAGCAGGTATTCACACAAACACTGGCAAACTTCCACTCTTTTGCCTCATTGCAAAGTTTTAAAATCTTTTCCTCTGTTGCATCCGCAGCAAGAACTGTATGGTCAATATAAGAAGCTATATTATTCATGACAAATCTCCTCTTCTTCCTACTAGCTTAACTCAAAAAGCCGTTCTTAACTAGGCTTGACTTGAGAGAATTTGAACAATACTGTTTATTATATGGCTAGCAAAAAAAATCCTTGGAAAACTTGGCATCCCTCCTGCGTATGCACCGTCTGTTACATTTTGGACGGCAAAGGTAAAGTCCTTCTCATTGAAAGAAAGAAAAAAGGCTTTGGCAACGGCAAAATCTGTGCTCCTGGTGGACACCAAGAAAAAGGAGAAACCACCGAGCAGTGCTGTATAAGAGAGACAATGGAAGAAGTTGGCCTAAAAGTCTCTAACCCCGTTCATGTTGGGAAACTCAACTTCCTAATTCCAGGCAACAACATGGAAGGCCATGTCTTCATAGCCACAGAATACGAAGGAACGCCAGTAGAATCCTCAGAAGCCCGTCCCTTTTGGGCAGATTTGTCTTCTTTACCCTTTGACAAAATGTTCAACGATGACACCATTTGGCTTCCTCATGCACTAAAGTATGAGCCCTTTACCTTATTTGCAGTATGCGATAGAGATGGGAACATGCTATCCTATGAAATTGAATTTGATAGCCTAAATGATGGCCCAAATACCGTATCATGAGCAAAATTATTCTAGGAACCTGGCAAACCGTACCATCAGATGGCTTTTGGACAAACCAGAACCCGGCCCTCAGCGAAAAACTTTTAAGCTTTGCAATACATCAAGGAATTACTTCTTTTGACACGGCCCAAGGCTATGGGAAAGGCAGAGCGGAACAACTACTTGGAAAAGTTCTTTCTCATTTTCCAACTGTTCCCTTTGAGGTGGATTCTAAGCTAATGCCGTCCTCAAAAGAGCCTTTAGAGCTTGTTAAGCTCAGCCTTTCACGCCTACGTCTAAAAGCTTTAAACCGGCTCTATCTTCACTGGCCCAAAACAGGCTTTGACGTGTCCTTGTTTCTTCAAAAAATGATGGAATTAAAAGCTTTGGGCTTAGTGAAAAAGGTTGGTATCTGCAACACCCCGTTAGAATATTTAAAAAATCTGAAAGCTCCCCTAGATTGCCTTCAAATTCCAGTATCTCTACTTTGGACAAGAGACTTAAAGCAAACCCTTGAGTATTGTAAAAGTCATGAGATTGAGGTTATAGCCTACAGTCCTCTGGGAATGGGTCTGCTTTCTGGGAAATACACAGTAAGCACTGATTTAACTGATGCCAGAGCCTCCCTTTTTTGCTTCCAAGAACCCTGCTATAAACCTTTTTTAAATTTACTTGGCACCATAAAAGAAATTGCAACTTCAAAGGCTGTTAGTTGTGCCACTGTAGCCTTAGCCTGGGTAGAAGCCAGTGGCGTGGATGCTATCCTACTTGGGGTCCGGTCTGAAGAGCAACTTTTAAGCAACGTTGAAGCCTTAAATTTCACACTAGATAACGTTGAGCTTGAAACCTTAAACAAGGCTACCACGGAATTGGATTACGAAAGCCGCAAAATATGTAATAATATCTTTTCCTATAACTGGTGATAATTGATGAGGATGAAATGAGAATTCTAACAGAAGAACGACAAGTTGAAATTGTGGTAAAAAAATCTCGTTTTATTGCCCTTGCAAAAACCTGCAACTCTCCGGCTGAAGTCAAAAAACTTGTAGATGAGACTCGAGAGCAGTTTGAAGGGGCAACTCATGTAGTTCATGCTGCCGTTATGGGAAATCAATTTTCTTTTTCTGATGACCACGAACCTAAAAACACAGCAGGCCGTCCTGCCCTAGAAGTCCTAAAAGGCTCTGGAATCACCAACATAATTGTTCTTATAGTTAGGTACTTTGGTGGCACCCTACTTGGTACAGGTGGCCTTGTTAAAGCCTATGGAGACAGCACAAAAGCCGTTCTTGATGGCATAAAAACAGAAGAGTTGGTAGAAAAAAGCACTTTTTCTATGACAATAGGCTATGATTGTTATGAAAGCACCAAGAGAATCCTATCTTCCGTTGAGGCTCAAGTCTCAAAAGAAGACTTTGGAACTTCCATTTTACTTCAGGGCTCTCTACCCAGCAGCAATTCTGAGAAGTTAGTTCTTGCTATGGCTAATTTAACCAACGGTAAATGTAACGTATCTATTGACAAAGATTGAATCAACTATTATCGTTTTAACGCTATGGATGGAT
>CAVCYP010000060.1:0-8771 GCA_963606545.1 Sphaerochaetaceae bacterium | reverse complement strand
GTGTTTCTATTTCCACCGTATTCTGTTCGTCATCGAATTGACTAGGAAGCCCTCAAGCTTCCAAAAATAAAATCTGCAACCAACGGCAAAATTGCAATCGTTGCAAATCATTTTTTCTAACCTTCTCTTCTCTAATATCTCTGTAAAAATCTGTTGCAGCGCCCGTTCTCTTGAGCGCGCTCATGTAAACTACTCGTTTCGCAACAAAGTGTCAACACTTTTTTTAAATTTTTTTTATTTTTCTTAAACCCGCCCAATTGCCTCTGCAATCAGACAAGGATCATTACCAATTAAGCCGTAAACGCGCATCCCCTTTTCTTCATTATTAAAGGCAACAAGCCGCTTGGCTTCCTCAGCAGAGTTGACCGTCCAAGTGATAACCGGCAAACCCTTGTGCTTGGAAAGAAACTCTTCATTCACCTGCGAGAACTGAGGCTTCAGATAAGTGCTATGACTTACAATATGCCCAGCGCCATCCCAAAGCGAGCGCGGAACATCGGCTGAATGACAGAAGATATCGGCTGTAGGCATAGCGTGCTGGCAAACGCTCCCAAAGCACCTGAGCGCAAACGGGTTGAACGACGAGACCATCACGTTGGACTGCACGTTGCACTTGCGAATTACTGCCAGCGTCTTCTTGCAAAGCTCGCGGTTAATCTTGCCCGCCTTCACCTTCAATTCTATATCATATATAAAGCGATTGCCGTACGTGCCCAAAAGCTCCTCCAAAAGCGGAACGCGCACGTCACTAAACTGAGCGCCCTTAAACGAGCCTACATCTATAGCCTTTAGCTCAGAAAGCGTCAGCTGCTCAATCTCTTTATCCACGCCAGCGGTCCGCTTAAGCGAAAAATCGTGAGCCACCACAACCTCGCCACTCTTGCAAAGGTGTACATCAAGCTCCACGCCATCCACTTCCGGTCTCTTTGCGCACGCCTCGAACGACACCATAGTATTTTCTGGGTAAAATTGGCTGTAACCTCTATGCCCAAAAACCAAAACCTTCCCGCTATCTCTATTCTTTAAGAAAATCTCGTCCATGCCGAGCCTCCCGCTAAAATCTACTCAAAAGTACCACAAACGGCAACAAAATGATATGCTTTAACCATGACACAAGACAGCCAAACCCTACAATACATCAACGCTCTCTCCTCTAAGCCAAATGCCCTTCAGGCTTGGCTTGAAAAGACTAACTTAGCTATAAAGGAACACTTTGATAACCTAGAATCTCTATCTTGCCTAGTTTTTAACGCCAACCCCTACACTTTAGGCCATGATTACCTAATAAGCCTTGCCTCAAAGCGCAGTAGCGCCGTTGTTGTCTTTGTAATTGAAGGCAAACCGGATTCTGGCTGCAGAGGCAATCACGAGAGCACAACAATAGAGCTGCCCTTTGAAGACAGGTTAAAATTAGTACAAAAAGGTGCAGAAAAATATCCAAACGTGCTGGTTTTGCCGGCAGGTCCCTTCCTCATTGGAAGAAACTCCTTCCCTGAAAGCTGGACTCAAGACTGGAAAACAGAAGAAAAAGGCAAAGCTCATTTGTATGCAATCCTAGATGCAAAGCTCTTTTTTCAGGTAATAGCACCAAAGCTTGGCATAAAAACCAGATACGTTGGAGACGAACCTAGGGACGAGATGTCTGAAATGCACCTCAATGCCCTACGACAGGAAAGCAAAATAGCCAAAATTCCACTGCGCGTTGCAGAAAGAAAACGCCTTGGCGACAAGTACATCTCTTCCTCAATGGTAAGAGAAGCCTTATTCCAAGGCGCTTGGGCGGTTGTAAAAGCCACCGTTTCTGATGAGGTTTACGACTATTTAAAAAAGTTTAGCGAGCTAAAGTTTAGCGAGTCATTGAGCTAAGAACTTTGCTATCAAGGATGCCCTTTATATATATAAGATAAGAAGCAACAGAAGCAAAAGCTGCCAAGCCAAACAAAACCGTCATCACAATATTGAACGTAGCAAGAAGTGAAGCATCAATTGCAATTACCGTACAAACTCTGACGGCAATGCCAAGAACACTGCACAAAGCATAAAGACAAGTTTTTGCCTTTCCAAAGATGTTTGCAGCCATTGCCTTACCCTTTCCCATCATCAGCATTCTGGTAAAAGACTGAGCAAATTCTCTCCATACAATAAGGATGAAGGCCCAAACTGGCATAATTCCACAGGCAATAAAACAGGTAAAGAAGGTCAAATGACTCATGACATCTGCAAATGGATCCATTACTTTACCAAGATCAGTAACTAAGTTTCTCTTTCTGGCAATCTTACCATCTAGGAGGTCTGTTAGTTCCATCACCCCGTAGATAAGAACCAAAATTACTGAATAGACAACAGGAGAAAGCCCCTTAATTACATCTACAGAAAAGAAAAACAAGAAAAAGAAAGGTGCAAGAACCAATCTTGTAGCTGTCAATTTGTTAGGAAGATTCATTTTCAACTCCAAGCTCAAAATAAAGCTTTATATTTATCTTTGAGATAAACATCAAAGTAGGAAGCATCAAGTTCTTGCCCTGTGACTCTCTTTATTAGGTCGTTTGCAGGATAGACGGCCCCAAACTTGTAATATTTATCTGTCAAATAGTTCTTAATTTCATACAAATGACCACTTCTCATGCAAGTTGCAACATCCAAATCCTTTTGCATGTAGTTCCAGACGTGGGAATTAATCAAATTCCCTAGAGCATAGGAGGGGAAGTAGCCAAACATTCCACCTGGCCAGTGTACATCCTGAAGGACTCCACTTTGCATGTTATCCGGCTTTTTGCCTAAGAGGTTTAAGGACATTTCATTCCAGGCTTCTGGGAGGTCTGCAACGGTCAAATTGCCATCAAAAAGCTCCTTTTCAAGTCTAAATCTAAGAATTATGTGAAGACCGTAGGTCACTTCATCGGCATTGACACGCACGTCATCGGCTTTAACTCGGTTTATGGCGCGCAAGAAGGAGTCTAGCTCTACGCCGCGGGTTTGAGCGGGGAAGTAGTCTTTGAAGATGGGGAGGTAGTGTTCCCAGAATTCTGGGCTGCGGGCAACCAGGTTTTCCCAGAGGCGGCTTTGGCTTTCGTGGAAGGCCATGTTGACGCCTTGGCCAAGGGAGGTGCCTTTAATCCAGCCGCTACAGGCGCCCATTTCGTAGATGGCGTGGCCGCCTTCGTGGACTATTGTGAAAAGCTGAGAGGTGACGTTGGGATCTTCAAAGCGGGTGGTGATGCGAATATCGTCTACGCCTAGAGTTGAGGTGAAGGGGTGCGCTACCACGCCAATTGAGCCGCGGTCAAACTCAAAGCCCATGTCTGAGAGGACTTGGTGGGAGAAAGCTTGCTGCTTTTGAACGTCATATTTCTCGTACAAGAAGGCTTCATCTTGCGCTGAGACTTTCTTTGAAGAGGCGTCTACCTGCTCCATGACGGCTTTGATGGTCTTTTCCATGCCGTCAAAAAGCTGGGAAATCTGTGCCGAGTCAAAACCCATGTCATATTTATATAAGAGAGTGTCGTACAGGCTGCGACCGTTGGCAGAAAGTTGTGCGCTCTCTTTGACTAGGTTTACAAGTTTCTCCAGATACGGGGCAAAAGTTTTGTAATCGCCCGTTTTTCTGGCTTCAAACCACTGGTTTTGGCAGTTGCTGGAGGCTTCACTTAGTGCTTCAACCAAGTTTAGAGGGAGTACAGACTCGTCTTCGTACATCTTTTTATTGACTCGAATCAGAGCCTTTTGCTCGTCAGTTGCCACGCCAGTAGTACCGGCTGCAGTGCCGGCTACAGTTTCATTGTTTTCCAGGACACCGGAAAGAGTTTCCAAAACTTCCTTCATCTTTGGACCTGCAACAAGGTTGTGTGCCAAAGAGGAAAGATAAGCCGTCTGCTTTGCCCTTTCTTCTCCGCCCTTCTTACTCATGACGGTTTCAAAATCGTAACCAAGAACAGCGTTAATATGACCTATGAGAGTTGCCTCTCTATCCAGCTTTTCAAGGGAAGCAAAAGCTTCCAGTTCTTTCTTATTCATCCCAATGTCCTAGTTCTAACAATAGCCTAATTTGGCAAAACTTTGCAAAAAATTACAGTTGAGCCTTGTCAGCGACCATCTTATTGACTTCATCAATGAAAGCCTGCACTTCAAGACCGTTGACCTGCTTTCCACCTCTGTAACGTACAGAGACAAGATTTCCAGCCTCTTCCTTTTCACCAACAATAACGGTGTAAGGAATCTTCATGTTAGCAGCAAGTCTAATCTTGTTGTTCATTCTGTCATCAGAAAGATCACTTGTCACTCTAAGGCCAGCAGCCTTGAAAGTATTCTCAAGCTTCTTAGCATAATCAAAGAACTTGTCGCCAACTGGGACAATTCTAATCTGCTCTGGTGCCAACCATGGTGGGAAAGCTCCAGCATAGTGCTCCAAGAGAACACCAAAGAATCTTTCAATAGAACCAAGAAGAGCTCTGTGAATCATGTAAGGTCTCTTCTCTACGCCGTCTTTATCAACAAAGGTAAGCTTGAATCTCTCAGGGAGGTTGAAGTCAAACTGAACTGTTGAAAGCTGCCACTCTCTACCAATAGCATCCTTAATTTTAAGGTCAATCTTTGGTCCATAGAAAGCTCCGCCGCCTTCATCAATGTCATAAGAAAGGCCTTCTTTCTCAACAGCCTTCTTAAGAGCTGCAGTTGCAGCTTCCCACTTCTCTGGTTCACCAACAGACTTTTCAGGCTTGGTGGAAATGTAAGCATGAATATCCTGGAAGCCAAAGGAATGAAGCATGTAAAGAGAGAATCTGAGAACTTCAATAATCTCATCATCCATCTGCTCTGGAGTTACAAAGAGGTGTGCATCATCCTGTGTAAATCCTCTGACACGCATAAGCCCATGTAAAGCACCAGCCTTTTCGTATCTGTAAACAGTACCAAGCTCAGCCCATCTGCAAGGAAGATCTCTGTAACTCTTCTTGCTGTTCTGATAAATCATGATATGGAAAGGGCAGTTCATTGGTTTTGCATAGTAATCAGCCTTATCCATCTCCATTGGAGGATACATGCTGTCCTTGTAAAAACCAAGGTGTCCAGAAGTCTCCCACAGCCAGCTCTTACCAACGTGTGGAGTATAGACCATCTCATAGCCGTTCTTGTAATGCTCTTCGCGCCAGAAGTTCTCAATAATCTGTCTGATTCTAGCTCCCCTTGGATGCCAGTAAACAAGACCAGGACCTGCTTCCTCGTGAAGGCTGAACAAGTCTAGCTCTTTTCCAAGTCTTCTATGATCTCTCTTCTCAACATCTTCAAGATACTGAAGATAAGCTCTCAAATCCTTTGGATTGGTGAAAGCAGTACCATAAATTCTTGTAAGCATCTGATTGTGTTCATCACCGCGCCAGTAAGCGCCAGCAATGTTCAAAAGCTTGAAGGAATCGGCTCTAAGTTCTTTTGTAGAAGCAACATGTGGGCCTCTGCAGAGGTCTGTAAAGTTGCCCTGATTATAAATTGTAACTGTCTCACCCTCTGGAATAGCATCAAGAAGCTCAAGCTTGAACTTCTGATCCTTGAACAGCTCTGCAGCCTGTGCACGAGTAACTTCAATCCTCTTGAACTCTTTTGCCTGAGCAATGATTTTCTTCATGTTCTCAGTAATAGCTTCAAGATCCTCTGGTCCCAAATTTCTAGGAAGCTCAAAATCATAATAGAAACCATTTTCAATTGCCGGTCCAATTGCAATCTGAGCAGTAGGGAAAATCTCAAGAACAGCCTCAGCCATGACGTGAGCCATGGAGTGTCTGATCATTTTTAGCTTTTCATCCTGTGAGATCTTTTCTGACATATCTATCTCCTGTAACGCTTAATGCGACTTATTCAAATCTGCCTTGGATTGTATTCCAATGACAAGGCTTTTTCAATACTACTTATAACGCCTCTAGTAACCTGGCCACCCTCTCCACCACCTGCATAGGCGTAGAAGACCCGGAAAGTAGCGCCACAGCCTCAAATTTAGCCAATTTTTCCTTCAAAGCCTCATCAAAATCCGCCGTATTCTCCACCTGAAAAACAGGCTTTCCACTTTTTGCCGCCACCTCTGCCAAATTCTTAGTGTTAGCACTACCACGCCCGCCAACCACCACCGCACAGTCACACTGACAGGTCAGCTCATACCCCACCTGCTCTCTTTTCTCGCAAAACGGACAAGGCTTATTTCCAAACCCGATATTCTTATAACTCTTTTTAAATAAATCAGTTATACTCTCATATAGCTTCACTGGAAAGGTAGTCTGCGTCACAACAAAGACTTCTTGACTCTCATCAATATCTTTAGAAGCAACTAGCTTTTGTGCTTCTTCTAAGGAAGAAATTAGCGTAGTTTTTATAGGAACGCCCGCTTTTTCTTCAATTCCCTGAAGGCCCACCGTCTCCGCATGGTCTTCAAAGCCCAAAAGAATCAAAGTCTTTTGCTCTTTTGCCGCCTTTCTCAGGGCATTTGCACCCTTTAAAACTGTGGGACAAGTAGAATCTATAAGTTCAAAACCCTCATTTAGGAACTTTCTTCTTGTACAATCTCTAATTCCATGAGCTCTAATTAAGGCAACTCCAGGAGGAACATCATCTTTTATTGTAATTGTTCTAAGGCCCTTTTCTTCAAAATAAGAGACCACATCATTGTTGTGTATAAGATTTCCAATACTATAACAAGGAAGGTTTTTCTCCTTTGCAAGGGCCAAGCACTCCTCTGCTTTTTTGATGGTATTAGAAACCCCATAACAATAGCCGATAATTGAACTTCTTCTTACAAGCATAAAAAAATACTCCCGATTCTTATCAGGAGTATTTTAACCGAAAAATCTACCTTCAGTCTTTCTTTTCTTCAGCTTTTTCCTCAGCCTTTGGTGCTTCTTCAGCCTTTTCGTCAGCTTTTGGAGCCTCTACGGCAGGTTTTTCAACCTTTTCAACCTTCTCAACCTTTTCCTTCTTGGAAGCAGCAGCCTCAGGCTTCTTATCAAGAATCTGGGAAATAGCATTCTTGCTGAACTCAATTCTGGTATTATCATCAACCTTAATAATGACGGTGCTCTCTTTAACAACAGCAACTGTTCCTCTGATTCCGCCAATTGTAACAACCTTGTCACCCTTCTTCATAGCAGCCAGCATATCTCTAGCTTCCTTGTCTCTCTTCTTCTGTGGTCTGATAATCAAGAAGTAGAAAATAAGAATGATAAGACCAAAGGTGATAAGTGTGGTCCACATTGATCCGGCTGTTGCTGTAGCGTCACTGGATGCTGTTGCAGTAGTACCAAGAGCCATTATTAATGAATACATATTTCATTCCTCGCTTTTGTATTTTGAAACTTTTTTTGTAAAGATACACGTATGACAAACAATTGTCAAATACACTCAGAAAACACACAAAAAACACAAAAACTGTGAAAAACGCGGAGCAGGCCCGATATTTTCCACAGTTTTTTTATGTTAGTGCGTCCTCTTATCTTCGCAGTTATTTTTTCAATATCCTAGGAGCAAACGCGGGACAGTGCTCTGTTGCACGACCCAAGCGTAGCGACAACGGAGATTGGGAAAAGAACAAGAAGATCACATCATTCCGCCCATGCCTGGGTTACCTGCTGGCTGAGCTGGCTCTGGAGCAGGAATATCTGTAATAGCACATTCAGAAGTAAGAATCAAAGCTGCAATGCTTGCTGCATTCTGAAGAGCACTTCTTGTAACCTTGACAGGATCAATGATACCAGCAGCAACCATGTTAACCCACTTGTTACTGTTAGCATCGTAGCCAACACCCTTTTCGCTGTTCTTGCACTTATCGGCTATAATAGCGCCATCTTCGCCAGCGTTCTCGGCAATCTGACGCATAGGCTCTTCAAGTGCGCGGCGGACAATCTTGTAACCAATGACTTCTTCGTCTGTGAGGCTGGAGAGGTCGTAGCCTTCCATTTTCTTAGCTGCCTGAGCAAGAGCAACGCCACCGCCTGGGATGACACCTTCTTCAATAGCTGCACGGGTTGCGTTGACAGCATCTTCAACTCTGTGCTTTCTTTCCTTGAGTTCAACTTCAGTAGGAGCACCAACGTTGATAACAGCTACGCCACCGGCGAGTTTTGCAAGCCGCTCCTGAAGCTTCTCACGGTCATAGTCGCTGGTGGTGTCAGCAATCTGCTTCTTAATCTGGCCAATTCTGTCTTTGAGATTTGTAGCATCACCAAGACCGTTAATGATTGTAGTATTTTCTTTCTCAACCTTAATGCTCTTAGCTCTACCAAGCTGTGAAAGCTCAGCATTCTCAAGCTTCATACCAAGTTCTTCGCTAATTACCTGACCACCGGTGAGAATTGCAATATCCTCAAGCATAGCCTTTCTTCTATCGCCAAAGCCTGGAGCCTTAATAGCACAAACATTGAGGGTACCTCTGAGAGAGTTAACCACCAAGGTTGTAAGAGCTTCACCATCAACATCTTCAGCAATGATAAGCAGCGGCTTATTTGTCTGAACAACCTTCTCAAGGATAGGAAGAAGTTCTTTCATTGAAGAAATCTTCTTGTCATAGATAAGAATGTAAGGATCATCCAACAAAGCTGTCATAGTCTCGCGGTTGTTAGCAAAGTAGGCTGAAATGTAACCACGATCAAACTGCATACCTTCAACAAAATCAGTTGTTGTCTCAATGTTCTTGGACTCTTCAACGGTGATGACACCATCCATACCAACCTTTTCCATTGCGTTAGCAATCTCTTCACCAATGACTCTATCATTGTTAGCAGAAATAGAAGCAACCT
>CAVCYP010000059.1:0-9238 GCA_963606545.1 Sphaerochaetaceae bacterium | reverse complement strand
GATTTTCCTTCATCTTAAGCTTAATTGGTTTCCACACCTTAAAATACATAGTCAAGTGACAGGCTGTTCCACCAATTATCTCTGAAGCCACCTCCGCCCAGAAAACGCCCATAACGCCAAGCCCAAGCCTAGGCAAAAGCAGCGTCAGTGGCGCAATAAGTCCAATCTTTCTCAGCAGTGAGAAAATAACGGCGTACCCCGAATGCTTCAACGCCACAAACGTATTCTGTCCCGATGTCTGCAAAGACATAAAGAAGAATACAGAATAGAAAATCCTCAAACAAGGGGTTCCCACCTCTATCAAAGCCGGATCTGGTGTAAAAATTCCTAAGATTGCTCTAGGGAACAGCATGATTAGGGCCCACATAAAAGTAGTATAGGCAAAGGAAGCCAAAATCATGTAGGTAATAGTTTTATTGACTCTCCAGTAATCTTTAGCGCCATAGTTATAGCTCAAAACCGGCTTGGCTCCCTCAATAAAGCCATTAACCGGTTGCTGAATAACTTCCCGCACAGAGAAGATGGTTGACATTGAAGCAATGTAAAGACTGCTAAGCGTACCACCAAAGACACTCAGGGTCTTGTTGATAATACCTTGTGTAATACTGTTGGTGGCCTTAAACATAAAGCCACTGACGCCAAGTTTAAGGATTTCTCCAATCTTGTCCTTGTTGAATCTAAATCTTGTAAAACGTAAAGGTATGTCTTTTCTAATCAAAAAGATAATAACCCACAAGGCACTGCAAAATTGTGAAATAACCGTTGCAACCGCAGCTCCTTTTACTCCCATGTTAAAAACATAAATGAATACAGGATCTAGAACAATGTTCAAAATTGCACCAATGAGGACGGTCCACATTCCAATAACACTGTAGCCCTGCATTGTGATAAAGCTGTTCATTCCAAGGGAGATTAGAACAAAAACAGTTCCAAGCACGTAAATATCAAAGTATTCACAGGCATAAAAGGTGGTAGTTTCATCTCCGCCCAGCCACAGCACCAGTGGTTTGGTAAAAATCAAAAAGAAAAGCATTAAAACAAGCCCAGATAGCACCAACAGAGTTAAAGAATTCTCCATAAAGCTCTGGGCTTTTTCATCATCTTTCTCTCCCCTAGCTATGGCACTTAAAGTAGCTCCGCCATAACTACAGAGATTTGCAAAAGCATTAATGATAGTAATAAAAGGAAGGACTAACCCCATTCCGGTTAGAGCATCTGTACCACAATCAGGAATACGCCCAATATAAATTCTGTCTACAATGTTATAGGTGACCTGAACCAGCTCTGCCAAAATAATTGGCAAAGCAAGTTTAATTATTGTAGAGAAAACAGGACCTTTTGAATAATCCCCCTTTGCGTTCGCTTTCATTAAAACTCCCCTTTAGAGATTTTGCAAAAACCTTCTTAAAGACTATTTTTAATCTGATTCAGTCTACCACCACACAGCAACATTTCTCTCTGGGCTGGACTTACATCCAAAGTCATCTTGAAACTTGTACCCTTTGTGAGATTCTTTACTGTTATATCTGTACCAGCTTTGACCTGATTTGGGACATCCTCAATGGTAAGAGTATCGTTCTTATCAAGTTTTTCATAGTCTTCTAGACTCTTAAAAGTCAGCGGAAGAATTCCAAAGTTACAGAGGTTTGCCTGATGAATTCTTTCAATTGAAACGGCAAGAACTGCTCTTACTCCAAGATACATTGGGCAAATTGCTGCATGTTCTCTGGAAGAGCCCTGTCCATAGCTAGCCCCTGCTACAATGAAGTTAGCCTTTCCGGCATCTCTATTTTTGCTACAAACCTTGCTAAAGTCAGGATCAACCCCTTCAAAAACAAAGGTTGAATACAATGGAATATTTGACCTGTATTTGAGTCTCTGGCCTGCCGGCATAATATGGTCAGTTGTAATCTTGTCTCCAAGGCTTATTACAACAGGTCCCTCTAGCGTCTGGTTCAGCTCTGGCGATACCGGTGGCTTTCCAATGTTTGGACCTCTGAAGATTTCACAACCAATGGTCTCTTCTGAAGGGAAAATAAACATTGAATCGTCATAAGCCGTAACACTAAATTCTGGGACTTTTATTTCTTCCTTTCCAAGGTCTCTTTCAAACGTCATTGGATCAGTAAGAACGCCTGTAATGGCACTAACGGCCGCAGTTTCAGGGCTAACTAGGTAAATTAGGCCATCTTTTGTGCCACTTCTGCCTTCAAAGTTTCTGTTGTTAGTTCTAAGACTTACACCCTTACTTGGTGGAGAACAGCTGTTGCCAATGCAGAAACCACAGGCACTTTCCAAAACTCTCACCCCGCTCTTTATGAGCTTTGAAAGCGTTCCGTCCTCTGCAATCTTGTTGAAAACATATCTAGAACCCGGAGCCAATCCCATGGACAGTCCCTTATTCACCGTCTTTCCTTCCAAAATTGTGGCAACTCTATATAAGTCAGCGTAGGACGAATTTGTACACGAACCTACCAATACCTGATCCACTTTAAGACCTGCGAGCTCGCTGACCTTCTTCACGTTGCCCGGAGAATGCGGGCAAGCCACCATAGGCACCACCTTAGAAAGATCAATTTCAAACAAAGCATCGTACTGAGCGCCCTCGTCGGCCTGAATTGGTACAAAACAATCGCCCCTTCCCTGAGCCTTAAGATAAGCCTCAGTCACCTCATCACTTGGAAACACGCTAGTTGTAACCCCACACTCAGTGCCCATATTGCAGATAGTTGCTCTATCCGTGACGCTAAGTGTAGCAACCCCTGGGCCGGTGTACTCAAAAACATTATTCACGTTGCCCTTCACCCCAAAGCGCTCCAGAACTGTAAGAATGACGTCCTTTGCACTACAGAAAGGTCTAAGCTTCCCCGTCAGCCGTATCTCGATAACCTTTGGACAGATAATAGAATACGGAATTCCGGCCATTGCCAGTGCAATATCCAAGCCACCGGCGCCAATTGAAATCATACCCAAAGCTCCGCCGGTTGGGGTATGAGAATCAGAGCCTAAAGACGTCTTGCCAGGAGCTCCAAATCTTTCCAGATGGACCTGATGGCAAATACCATTACCTGGGCGGGAAAGCACCACCCCCTTACTGGCTGCAACAGATTGAAGATACTTGTGATCATCGGCATTCTCAAAGCCTACTTGGACGGTGTTGTGGTCAATGTAGGAGACAGCTAGCTCGTTGCGTATGCGGTCCAGTCCAAGAGCTTCAAACTGAAGATACGCCATAGTTCCGGTGGCGTCTTGGGTGAGCGTCTGATCTATTCTTATTCCAATTGGGGTACCTTTTTCAAGTTTCCCTTCAACAATATGATTTTTCAGTATTTTATAGGTTACGGTATCAGCCATAAAGACCTCCATTTAAAAATAAGAGCGCATAGGTTTTCCCATTGGGAAGTTCCCCATGCGCCCATGACAGTTAACTATTTGTTAAAGCTTCAGTGGACGGATTTGTCTTACTACATCCAGTATTGTTCCGTCTCTAGCTTCAAGAACTGCAACCACGTTGTCTTCCCACTGAAGATCATCAGGGGTTCCAACAAGGCTGTAGGCCTTTTCTTGTAAAGACTGTATTGAGACGTGCTTAATTCCAGTTTCATCAAGCCACTGGATGATGTCCTGTCTGGCTGGATTTACAGCAATACCATAGTCCGTGACAACTACGTCAACACAATCGCCAGGAGTTGTAACAGTTACAACGTGCTTACAAACTGTAGCCATCCTTCCTCTGGTAAGAGGAGTTACAATGATACAGCACTTACTACCTGCGGCAGTATCTGGGTGTCCACCTGGAGCTCCTCTAAGAACTCCGTCAGAACCGGTAAGAACATTGACGTTAAAATCTGTATCAACTTCAAGAGCAGCAAGCACAACGAAGTCCAGTTTGTTAACAAAGGCCCCTTTATTTGCAGGGTTAGCGTACTGAGAGGCACTCATTTCAAAATGACCCGGAGTCTGGTTAATGGAATTTACAGAGTCCAAATCAAAGTCCTGAACATCAATAACCTTTCCAACTTTGCCTTTTTTGAGCAGTTCAACCATTGGTCCACAAATTCCACCAATAGCCCAGCCCATCTTGATGTTACGCTCATCCATGTACTTTTCAAGGAAGAGGTTTGCAGCAAGAGAAGGTCCACCTACTCCAGTCTGGAAGGAGAAACCATCCTTAAAGTAAGGCGTTGCAGCAATAACCTTTGCTACATTCTCAGCCATCATTAGGTCTCTTGGGTTCTTGCTAATTCTTGCAGCAGCAGAAGCAATCTTCTTAGGATTTCCAATTGAATCCACCACCACAACCGCATCAACATCAATAGCCTTAACAGAAGCTGGATAGTTAGGAAAATCCACAAGGCAATCTGTTACAACAACAACCTTGTCTGCATATTCTGCGTCCATCATTGCATAGCCAAGACTTCCACAGTTGCTCTTTCCGCCAATTCCACGGCAGTTTCCCATGCAGTCAGAGGTAGGAGCTGCAATGAAAGCAATATCAATGTGAACTTCACCAGCTTCAATTGCTCTTGGTCTTCCACCATGGCTTCTGATGATTGCTGGAGTCTTAAGTTTGCCGTTTGAAACAACCTCACCAACTCTGCCTCTTATTCCAGAAGTCTGGATTCCAATGACTTTTCCCTGCTCAATATAATCAGCAATCTGATCATTGGCATCACCAAGAGAAGTAGCAGCAATTGTCAAATCCTTGAGTCCAAGTTCTTCAACAGCCGCCTGCATTACCATATTGGCAACATAGTCGCCATTTCTCAAATGATGATGGAAGGAGAACGTCATTCCATCTTTTGCGCCACACTGCTTAAGTGCAGCTGCAAGACTTTCAACAATTTTGCTTTCCTGGGGCTTTTCGTAAATTCTTGTCTTTGGGGAAGCCTTCTGGATGTATTTTCCATCCATGTAGCCTTTTCCCTGATAGACTTCCTTTCCGTCTTTTAGAAGAAAGTCTGGTATATCACGTTTTACAGCATTAATCATACAAGACCTCCATCATACAAACCACTTGCTTTTGCAAGTCTAAGAGTGCGTTCTGCACCTGGAATGAAAGCAATATCAATCATTTTTCCGTCCAGAGTAAAGACACCAACACCGGCAGCAGCCTGCTCTCGGTAGGCAGTAACAATTCTTTCTGCGGTAACAATTTCTTTCTCTGTAGGAGCAAGAATTTCATGAACAGGTCTTATCTGTTTTGGATTGATAAGGCTCTTTCCATCAAATCCCATTGCCTTATTCTGCTTCAGCTCAGTCATGAAGCCTTCATCATCATCAAGGTTTGTAAAGACAGTATCAAAACACTGGATACCAGCAGCTCTTGCAGAAAGAAGCATTTGTCCTCTGGCAGCAAGCATATCTATTCCGTCTGGCTGGAACTTGGTTTGCATACACTTTCTGAAGTCGCCTCCGGAAATTGCAACCCCAAACATTCTGTCAGATGCCGAGCAAATTTCATAAGCATTGAGAATGCCTTTAGGACTTTCCAGAGCAGCCATAAGAAGAGTTCTTCCAACTTCTACTCCAAATTCCTTTTCAGCTTCTTCAACAGCTTTTTCAACAGTCTTTACATCCTGAGCGCTTTCACACTTTGCAATACGAATACCGTCAGCTCCACCGGCTACGACAACTCTAATGTCCTCTTTCCAGTGCGGAGTATCAAGCCCGTTGATTCTAACAATAACCTCTGTATCCCCATAGTCGATAGATTTCAACGCATGATACAGAGAAAACCTTGCCGAATCCTTCTGGTTCTCAGCCACCGCATCCTCAAGATCTAACATTATGGAATCACAACCATAAATGTAAGCATCCTTGATAAGTCCCGGCTTCTGAGCGTTCATGAACATCATGGTTCTTCTTAAACGGAACCTTTCTGGTCTGGGTCTAGGAATCACTTTATCTGTCCTCCCCATGGAATATTCTCAGAAGACTTGTCGCAGCTTCTATAAACAGCACATTCAACGCGGGCCTTTAGAGTGCAATCCAAAGCACCCTTGTCCACTACGACAACTTTTGCGTTTTGAACCTCAAGTCTGTCCAGCGTTTCAAGTATGGTCGCCTTAATCTGACGACCATACTGATTCATTACGCTTGAAGACAAACTAAGTTCAATACCATTTGTCCCGGGTTCGACTGTAACCATAGCATCAGAGCTTTCGAGTGTACCTGCAACAGCAGATTTCTCTATGGTCATTTCTTTCCCCCCTTAAGTTTCTTAAGAAGTGGCAGATAGAGTGGGCTAGCAAGCATGAGAATACAAACTGTCATGACAACTGCAGCAATTGGAGTTCCAAACAGAACCTTGAATACGTTTCCGTTATTCATAAGGTAGGATCTGCTGAAGTGCTCCTCACACATTCCGCCAAGAACAAGGCCAAGAACAATTGCAGCACTGTTAAGATGCATGTACTTAACAATAATACCAAAGATACCTGCAATGACCATTACCTGAACACCTACGGAACCACTTTCTGAGTAGGAACCAATAAGGGCAAGCATGATAATGATAGGGCCAAGGTAGCTGTAAGGAATTGCAAGAATCTGGGCAAAGACCTTTGCAATACCCATGGCAACTACAACCATCAAAATGTTGGTAATAACCATAGAAACGAAGGTAGCTGACAAGAACTCAGGCTGGTTAGTGAGAAGGAGAGGACCCATCTGAACCCCCTTGAGTGCCAAAGCTGACATCATAACTGCGGCTGCGTTTCCACCTGGGATACCTAAGGTCAACAGAGGAACCATGGCTCCACCGGTTGCAGCGTTGTTAGCTGTTTCTGATGCGGCAATACCATCAATAATACCTGTACCAAATTTCTCTGGGTACTTAGAAATCTTGTTTTCCATTGCATAGCACATGAAGGAAGCAATTGTAGCACCAGCACCTGGGAGGATACCAACAATAGTTCCAACAATACTACAACGGAGCATGACCCACTTAATCTGCCACATTTCCTTGAAGGAAGGCATCTTTGTGTTTACACGACCCTTTGAAATACCATCTTCAGCAGAAAGACGTTTTTTCTCGTTTGTCTGCTTAAGAACTTCTGTTACGGCAAAAAGACCAATAAGAACAGGAATCATCTCAAGACCAGAGAGAAGCTGTCTGCTTCCGTAGGTGAGACGTCTGACACCAGCCATCGGGTCCTGACCAATACAAGCAAGGAAGAGGCCAAGAAGACCGGAAATGATGGTTGTAAGGATGTGGTCCATATCCAAAACAGAAAGAATTGACAATCCTAAGAAGGTGACTGCGAACAAATCGCCCTGAGAGAAAGCAAGAGCTGCCTTTGAAAGTGGGCTACTCAAACCAAACATGACAATGGCTGAGAAAAGACCGCCAACTGCAGAACAGAACAAGGCGACACCAAGAGCCTTACCTGCCTGACCTTGTTTTGCCATTGGATAGCCGTCAAAGGTCGTTGGAGCAGAAGAAGGAACTCCAGGAATCTTGAATAGGATTGCTGTAATAGAACCACCTGTAATTGATGAGCAGTAAATTGCTACAAGGAAAACAATTGCAGGAACAGGTTCCATTGTATAAGTAAATGTAAGACCAAGGGCTACTGCCATTGTAGCACTAACACCTGGAAGAGCACCAAAAATGGTACCCAAAACAATTGCCAGTAAGACCATGAAGAAATGGCCACCGGAGAATACTGCGGAAAGGCCGCTTGCGAACATTTCACCAAAACTCATATCACGACCTCCTTAAAAAAGATTCTCAAGGAACAGCGCAAAGCTTCTAAGGAAGCCTATTGTTCCTCTTGGAAGAGTAACATCCAGCAAACCGCTGAAAATTACATGAAGTAACAGTGCAAGAACTGCTGAAACAATCAAAAGTCTGACAATCTTTCTTTCGCCAAGGAGGAAGCCATAAGCAACCAAAAGCAGGAATGCTGTTACGACAAATCCAAGGGTCTCAAGAATCAACGATGCAACTGCCAAGATGACAATTCCAAGGAAGGTTCTACTCTTAAAGAATGTAACACTGTTGTTAAAAAATGACTTTAAATTAAATTCAGGGTTGCCCTTGTTCTTACGAATAATCTTTATGATGTTGATTACAAGACAGACAACCAGAAGACCAATAATAACCTTTGGCCATACATCCGGCATCAGGTTAGATGGGTTTTTCATGTAAGCTTTAGGAATATTAGCTTCAAGCACGTGTGTAAAAAAGGTAAATACCATAAACACGAGCAAAAGAATATTAGCAATTAATTCAAACAAGGGCTTCCCTCCTCTATACTAATTCTTACTTTTCTTACTTGAGATCAGCGTAGTCTTTCTCAAGAGTTTCCTGAGCAAGCATGTAATCTCTAAGATCCTTATATTCACTCTGGCAGAAAGCTTTAAGTTCTTCGCCTGGAGCTGGAACTGTTCTTTCATCATAAGCTGCGTTATGAAGGAATTCCTGCCAAGATGGATCCTGTCTGCACTCTTCAATAGCTGCTACGAGAGCATCAATTGCGCCCTGAGGTGTTCCAGCCTTTGCAAAAATACCTCTCCATGGACCTGCATAAGAATCAATTCCAACTTCTGCTGTGCATTCGCATTCTGGGAAAATGGTAAGTCTGTGTTCACAGAAAACAAGAAGAGGAACAATGTCACCAGACTGAATAAGTCCGCTCATGTCATCATAGCCACCAACTGCAAGGTCACAGTGTCCGCCAGCGAGGTCAGCGTTAACTTCTGCACCACCACCGTACTGAACAATGTTGAGGTCCAAGCCAGCTGTTGCAATCTCAAAACACATACCATCAACACCAGTTGAAGTAAGCATACCAACAGAAATCTCATATGGATGAGCTGCTGCATAAGCCTTAAGATCTGAGAAATTCTTAATTCCATACTTATCAAGCTGCTTCTTGGAACCAGCAAGCATGTTGATTGAGTGAACAAGAACATCAATACACTCAAACTCTGTCTTGAAATCCATTGAAGTATTTCCAAGCATGTCCTGAATGTACAAGGACTGTGTTCCAAGCATGAAGGTATAACCATCAGCTGGCTGCTTGTAGGTGTACTCAATACCCTGAACTCCACCAGCACCAGTTTCGTTGCGAACTTCTACTGCAACACCAAGCTTCTGCTGAAGAAGAGTTGCCATTGGTCTAAGAGTGGAGTCTGCACCACCACCAAGTCCCCATGGACATACTAATTCAATTTTTCTCTCAAATTTCCATTCTCCGGTTGCTTCAGCACTTTCGTCTGAACCGTTTGCAAA
>CAVCYP010000058.1:0-9303 GCA_963606545.1 Sphaerochaetaceae bacterium | reverse complement strand
GCTGTAACAGACATCGGGTTGACTGGTGGGAGTTGCAGCTCTTTTTTTTGCAAAGAAGGAGGGGAAAAGGCTACGTATTGAAACTCATAAAAAAACTTAAAAAGCAAAATAGTTTTTTGTAGCTTTTTATTGGATTATACTAGCAGAGTTATATAAGAAATATATGACTGAAAAAAGTTGTAACTTTTTGTATTATAAGGAATTGACAAATTTGAATGCGCCCCCTATAATGCAGGTACAAAGTCCAAAGAAGGACGGCGTTTGGCTATTTATCTGTAGGAGGTTAATAGATGTCAGGCGAAGATAAGGCACAGGCTTTTTTCAATGATAATCCAGTGTCTTTAGAAGTATTTGAGAACTTGAAGACCTATATAGGAGAGTTTTGCCCAGAAGCAAAAATTGCTGTGCAAGATTCGGTTATTGCCTTCAGAACCTCGGTTGGTTTTGCTTATGTGGCACTACCTTCTGAAACTTCAAAGCCTTCGCTCTTTACAGTGACCTTTACAAATAAAAAGAAGATTGCGAACGACAGAATTGAGAAGACGCTTCAGCCACTTCCAAATGGTTCCTACGTCTATCACGTTCCAATCAAATCCAGCAATGATATTGACTCAGAGCTCAAGAGCTGGATTCGCCAATCTTATGAGTACTCAAAGCTCAATTATTTGAGAAGAGTATAAACTCCAATAAAACCTTTTTTTCTTTTCCGGGGGTTGCTTCAGCATCGTTGATGGGAGGCAACCCCAATCTTTTATTCCCTGGAGCGTTAAACTCTCAAGTTTCAGGCTTCGTGGTTATTGTTTTAAGTTTTTTTTTGAAAAAAATTTTTTGGCTAGAGCATCTGCTTGTGTGAAAGCAATGACCAATTTGATATTTGCTTGAACCTCAAATGAGAGTTTGACAAAATTGGGTAGATATCAAAATTTAGGGGGATTGCTTCCAAAACTTGGAAAAAAAATGGAGTTTTGGAACGAATCTGTTTGCTAAAAATTGCTTTCAATGTTACATTGGAGATAGGGGGATTGCTTCCAAAACTTGGAAAAAAATGAAGTTTTGGAACGAATCTGTTTTAGGTGGTTTATGATTGGTAGAACAGAAGAGAAAAAATATTTGCTGTCTTTGCTTAAGGAAGAAGAATCTCAGTTTGTTGCGGTCTTTGGCAGAAGACGAATAGGAAAGACCTATCTAGTTAGGGAAAGTTTTGACTACAATTTTACCTTTGAGCATACTGGGATGAGCAATGTTGCTCTGGTCCAGGAGGAAGAGCAAGAAGACGCTAATAAACAAAGGCAGATTCAGCTTGATAAATTTGCAGCATCGCTTAAAGAGGCTGGGTATGAAGGCAACGAACGCCTTGCCTCTTGGGATAAGGCTTTTGATGCACTAAAGGAAGTAATAAAAAAATCGGGTCAAAAGAAAAAAGTTATCTTCATTGATGAGCTATCTTGGATGGATACCAAAAATAGTGGGTTGATTCCTGCGCTGGAAAGTTTTTGGAACGGGTGGGTTACAGCTCGCAAAGAAAAGGATGTTGTCTTGATAGTATGCGCCTCAGCTACCTATTGGATGATAGATAAGGTGGTGAATAGCAAGGGCGGTTTGCATAACCGCTTAACAGGTCAAATCTATCTAAAACCTTTCACGCTGGGCGAGTGTAGTGAATACTTGGATTCAAAGAACATTAAGTTCAGTCAGCATCAAATACTTCAGTGTTACATGATTTTGGGCGGGGTGCCCTACTATTGGAGCCTTTTGCGGAAAGGGAAAAGCCTTCAGCAAAATATAGACGACCTGTTCTTCAAAGAAGGAGCAATTCTTGCAAACGAGTACAATAATTTGTACAGGGCTCTTTTTAATAAGCCAGATCAATATATGAAAATAGTAGAGGCTCTTAGCTCTTCCAATAAGGGGCTTACTAGGGATGAATTAATTGATAAGACTGAGATAAGTAGCTCTGGTTGTTTTTCCAGAAAACTCTCTGAGCTTGAAAACTGTGGTTTCATAAGAGCTTACGTTCCCTTTGGATATGAATCGAATAAGGCTATTTATCAGTTAATCGATAACTATACTCTTTTTTATTTTAAGTTCATTAAAGATAAAAAGAAGGTGCAGCTTAATTCTCCTTCAGCTTTAGCTTGGTCTGGCTTTGCTTTTGAAAGAGTTTGCCTTGAGCATATTCCACAAATTAAGAAAGCTCTCGGAATTTCAGGAGTTTTAACTGAGGTCAATTCTTGGCAGTGTAAGCAAGATTTGGAAAAGGGTATTAGGGGTTCTCAAATTGATTTACTCATTGTCAGAAGAGACCAAGTTATCAATGTTTGTGAGATGAAATATTCGGAATCGGGATATATGGTGGATGCAGATTTTGATAAGAAGCAGAAGCGGAGAATGGAGGACTTCAGGAAGAAAACAGGGACAAAGTATGCGCTTCATTCAACTTTAATTACCACGTATCCAATTGAAGACACGCCGTATTCTGGAGAGTTACAAGCCGTAATTACCGCTAAAGATTTGTTCAATTAATGCGCTCTATAACAATCTGATTGCTAACTGGTTGTGAAATGGTGTAGAATGAAAGGGTATTTGTGTGGACAACCTTGTATGATTTTTGATTTGCAAAAAGCAAGCATATGGAAAAGAGCATCGGCTTTTTTATTTGACTCTATTCTCTTTGGAATATTGGCCGTGGGTTTTGCTTTTTTGCTTTCAACTATCACCAACTACGACAAGTACAGCACCACCTATACGGACAAGCTTGCAGCCTATGAGCAGCAGTACGGGACCACGTTTGACTACACGGAGGACCAGTACAATAATCTGAGCAGGGAAGAGCAGGACTCGTACATGAACGCTCGCAATGCGCTATACCAGGACATGGAGGCAATGTACGCCTATAACATGATGATTGATTTAATTTTGCTCGTCACGTCGCTTTCCATCCTCCTTTCCTTCCTTTGCCTTGAATTTATAATCCCCATCCTTTTCAAAAACGGGCAGACGCTGGGAAAGAAAATCTTTGGAATTGCTGTTATGCGTACCAATGCGGTTAAGATGAATAACGTAAGTCTTTTCATCCGCACATTCCTTGGAAAATATGCAATTGAAACAATGATTCCAGTTCTCATTGTGCTGATGATTTTAGCAGGAGTAATAGGCATTGTGGGTCCTATAGTTATGGGGCTCATTTTGCTTTTGCAGATAATTCTTATGTGTGCAACAAAGACTAATTCGTTGATTCATGACTTACTTTCAGACACCGTTGTGGTGGATTATGCAAGTCAGATGATTTATGACAGTGAAGAGGCCCTTATTGAGGCAAAGAAGAGAGCTGCAGCAGAAAAAGTTGATAAGGCAAGCTATTATTAAGGAAAAAGGAAATAGATATGATTGTTGATCTTCAGAATTTAACCAAGATTTTCCCAAGCAGGAATAAGAACAGTGGAGATGAAGTTGTTGCAGTAAACGATTTCACTTTCACAATTCCAGATGGAAAGCTTGTGGGGCTTTTAGGGCCATCGGGTTGTGGAAAGAGCACAACGCTGTACATGATTTGTGGTTTGCAGAAGCCTACAAGTGGAAAGATTTTCTTTGGCGAAGATGACGTGACGCAGCTTCCTCCGGAGAATAGAGGCGTTGGGCTGGTGTTCCAGAATTACGCACTGTATCCGCATATGACGGTCAAGCAGAATATTCTTTTCCCGCTTCAGAATCTCAAGGGAGAGGATAAGCTTTCTAAGGAAGAGATGCTCAAGCGTGCCTATGAGGTTGCAAAGATTGTTCAGATTGACGAGCTCATGGAGAGAAAGCCAAGTGAGCTTTCTGGTGGTCAGCAGCAGCGTGTAGCTATTGCTAGAGCTCTTGTTAAGATGCCTAAGGTTCTGCTTTTGGATGAGCCGCTTTCAAACTTGGATGCAAGACTTAGACTTCAGACCAGAGAAGAGATTAGAAGAATTCAGAGAGCTACAAATATCACAACTGTTTTTGTTACCCATGACCAGGAAGAGGCTATGAGTATTTCTGACATGATTGTTGTTATGAAGCTTGGTGTGGTTCAGCAGATTGGAAAGCCTCAGGATGTTTATAATAGCCCCGCCAACCTGTTTGTTGCTAAGTTCTTGGGAACTCCTCCAATTAACGTCTTTACCGGTGCTGTAAAGGGCGGTAAGGTTTACCTTGGGGAGGAGGCCATTGGGGATGCAAACAATGTCCCAGATCAAGAGGTTTACGTTGGAATTAGGCCTGAAGGTTTCGTTTTAAGCCCTGATGGCGCCTTTACCTGCAACCTAAATTCTGTTGAAGTTATGGGCCGTGACGTAAGCGTTGTAGCTACAAGTGAAGCTTCAATTAACCCAACTATCAGAGCAATCATTGATGCTGATAACCATGTGGATCTTGAGAGCAAGACGGTTAAGTTCAACATTAAGCCAAACAAGTTGTTCCTGTTCAATAAGGAAACAGAGCAGCGCATCTACGTAGAGGGAAAGTAATATGGCCAGTAGTATGGTAGAAAGCAGACATCCGTGGAAAGCATGGATTTATTTGGCTCCAGCCGTTATTCTGCTACTCGTTTTCACTGGTTGGCCAATTGTTAACACTGTAAGAATGGCTTTCCTTGAAAATTACAGCGGACTTAAGGCGGTAGCTGGAGTTAAGTTCAAGTTTGGAATTGGCAACTTTACAAAAGTTATTCAGTACAAGAAGTTTGTTCAGTGCATGAAAAACACTGTTTTGCTTTGTGTCTTCACTGTTCCAATTTCAACCATCTTGGCGCTTCTTATTGCAGTTTGTTTGAATTCAATCAAGACGCTGCAAAAGTTCTTGCAGACAATCTTTTTCCTGCCTTATGTTACCAACTCAATTGCTATTGGAATGGTTTTTGCTGCAATGTTTAACATTGTTGGAAGTTTCTATGGCACTGAAAATGAGATTATTGTAACTGCTGGTATTATCAACAACGTTATTGAGTTCTTTGGTGGAAAACCAGTTAACTGGATTAACTATGGTTCCACTTATTTTGCAAACATGACTGTCATGGTCGTTTATATTGTATGGAATGCTCTTCCGTTTAAGATTCTTATCCTTTTGGGTGGTCTTCAGAGCGTTAACAAACAGTACTATGACGCAGCAAAGGTTGACGGAACTTCAAGACGTAGAATTTTCACAAGAATCACGGTTCCTCTTCTTTCTCCAATGATTGCCTACGTTGTAATTACCGGCTTTATTGGTGGATTTAAGGAATACACCAGCATTGTTGGTATCTTTGGTGAGACTATGGGTCCAGCCGATGACTCTAAGCGTCTTAATACCATGGTTGGATTTATTTATGATGCGCTTTCAACAAATAATCAGGGAAGAGCTAGTGCTGCTGCTTTGATTTTGTTTGGTCTCATTTTGGTCGTTACTCTTCTAAACTTGTACGTCAGCAAGAAGAAAGTTCATTATTAAGGAGGCCAAAGAGTGATTTCTACAATGCACGAAAAAGATATGAAGAAAGAGACCTCAAGACAGAAGATAATTGGAAAAATTGTCATGGTCTTGCTCTATGCCTTCTTAATTGTCATGGCCGCAATTGTACTCTTTCCGTTCTACTGGATGATAAACTCTTCTCTCAAGTCCTTGGACGAGTACAGAATGAGTGTTCCAACGTTCTGGCCAAAGAGTATGTTGTTTAGCAACTACGCAACGGCTTTCAGCACAGCAAACTTAGGAAGACTTTTCTTAAATACAATGTATGTTGGAATTGTTTCAACATTGCTTTCCTTGGTCATTACAATACTGTCTGCCTTTGCGTTTGCTAGGTTGGAGTTCAAGGGAAAAGATTTGTTGTTTGCCGCACTTTTGGCTACCATGATGATTCCTGGCGAGCTTTTTACAATTACAAACTACAGTACCGTCACAAAGCTTGGCTGGATAAATACTTATACCGTTTTGATTGTGCCGTTCTTGGTTAGCGTTTTCTACATTTATTTGCTACGTCAGAACTTTTTGCAGATTCCAAACGAGCTGTATTTGGCCGCTAAGGTTGATGGCACGAGCGATTTCAAGTACCTGTGCAAGGTCATGATTCCGCTTTCTCTGCCAACTTTGATTTCAATTACAATTTTGAAGATGATGGGTGCTTGGAACTCCTACATTTGGCCACGCCTAGTTGCCAACGACGAGAACCACAGACTTATCACAAACGGACTTAGAAACGCCTTCACCGAGACCACGGGAGATGTCAACTACCCAGTTCAGATGGCGGCGGTTGCAATGGTATCCGCTCCACTTTTCCTTGTATTCGTTTTCCTTAGAAAGTATATAATGAAGGGTGTGAGCAGAAGCGGAATTAAGGGCTAAGTTGCGCCTTGTAAGCGCCAGGTTGCGCCTTGTAAGCGCTAAGCCCGATATTTAAGGTAAAGACGCCTAAAACGGCGATTTTTATAGGTTGATAAAAAGGAGAAGAAACATGAAAAAAACTTTTCTAGTTGTTGTGCTCTTGGTTGGAGCACTGATGTTTGCCTTCTGTAATGGTGATTCTGAGGATGTAACCCTTACAACTACAGCAAGTGCTTATGAAGTACCAGCTGAAGGATATGATGGCAGCGAAGTAACTCTTAGGTTCTACCACACAATGGGTACAAACCTTTCCACAGTTCTTGACGAATATATAGCAGAGTTTAACAAGCTTTATCCAAACATTCACATTGAGTGGACTGCTGTAGGTTCCTATGACGATGTCAGAGACCAGATTAGTACTGAAATTACAGTATCTAACCAGCCAAACATTGCTTACTGCTACCCAGACCACGTTGCTCGTTACAACCTTGCTGGCGTTGTTGCTACACTGGATAACTTCATTGATAGCGACCTTGTTGTCACAAGAGCTGACGGAACAACAGAAGTCCTTGGACTTACAGAAGAGCAGAAGGCTGACTTCATTGAAGGTTACTACAATGAAGGAAGACAGTTTGGTGATGGCCTTATGTACACCCTCCCTCTCTCAAAGTCAACAGAAGTTCTTTATTACAACAAGACTTTCTTTGAAGAGAACGGAATTGAAGTTCCTACAACTTGGGAAGAAATGGAAGCTGTCTGTGCAAAGATTAAGGAGATTGATCCAACCTCTATTCCACTTGGATACGACTCAGAAGCTAACTGGTTCATCACAATGTGTGAGCAGCTTGATAGCCCATACACCAGCGCAACTGGAGATCACTATTTGTTTGACAACGAAGCCAATAAGAACTTCGTAAAGATGTTCAGATCTTGGTATGACAAGGGATATCTGACAACACAGACTCTCTACGGTGCATATACCTCTGGTCTTTTCACCTCAACAACCTCTCCAAAGAGCTACATGTCAATTGGTTCATCAGCTGGTGCAACTTATCAGAGACCTTCAAAGGTTGATGGCGAATATCCATTTGAAGTTGGAATTGCTTCAATCCCACAGGTTTCTCAGAGCAACAGAAAGGTTATCTCTCAGGGCCCAAGCTTGGTTATCTTCTCAAAGGCCAACGCTCAGGAAGTTGTAGCTTCTTGGATCTTTGTTAAGTACCTTACAACAACAGTTGAATTCCAGGCAGCCTTTGCAATGGCCTCTGGCTATGTCCCAGTTCTTAAGTCTGTTGCAACTAACCCAGTTTACGCAGACTTCATTGCTTCTGCAGACGGTTATGATTTCATTGCTGCTCTCAGTGCTAAGGTTTGTCTTGAACAGGAAGATGCTTACTACACATCTCCAGCCTTCAACGGCTCTTCAACAGCTCGTGACCAGGTATCTGCACTTCTTTCCAAGTGTCTCTCAACCAAGACAGACAACGTTGACTCCATGATTGACTTGGCATTCCAGGATGCTATTGACGAGTGTGAGTACAACAACTAATAGGTAAGAAGCTATGACTACCAATGCTTTGAAGAGATTTTTCCTTCTTCTTGTTGTGCTTTTTGTCTCCTTTGCAGTCTTTGCTGACTACCCAGAGGGCTACGTTGACTATGCCAGCAAACTTTCGTTTGTACGCTCCTCATCAACCCTCAAGCAGGAAGTCACGGTCAAGACGTTTGTAGACGGCGACACCACGCACTTCAATGTCCCTACATCTATCTGCGAAAACGGGGTGCTGAAAGCCCGATACCTTGCAATCAACACTCCAGAATCCACTGGAAAGATAGAGGAATACGGAAAGAAAGCCTCTGCTTTCACCCGGGAAAAACTCTCCAACGCCGTTTCAATCATCATTGAGTCCGACGACGAAAAATGGAACCTTGACTCTACTGGAAGCCGATATCTGGTATGGGTTTGGTATAAGTCCTCTGAAGACGAGCCTTATAGAAACTTAAACCTTGAGATTCTGCAAAACGGCTTGGCAATTGCTTCCTCCACAGCAAATAACCGCTACGGCTCTATCTGCATGGAAGCCCTCAACCAAGCTAAAACGCTTAAACTCAACGTTTACTCCGGCGAGAAAGACCCCGATTTCTATTACGGTGAGGCGGTTGAGTTAACTCTCAACGAGCTGAGGCTTAATATTGAGTCCTACAATGGCATCAAGGTTGCCTTTGAGGGGGTTGTGACAAAAGATGACGGCTCAAGCATTTATGTAGAAGACTACGACCCAGAAACAGGAATGTATAATGGGATATCGGTTTACTATGGCTATAACTTGCCGGGCTTTGGCTTAAGGGCTATAGCTGTGGGGAACCGGTCCCGCATTGTTGGTACGGTGCAGTATTATGAGGCAGGTCAGACCTATCAGGTATCGGGCTTGTCGTATAAGCTTATGGAGCCGGATAATCCTAACAATGTAAAGAAGATAAGCTCGGGGCATAAAGGGGCTTTTGTGCTGACGGCGGCTGATACATTCGTTAATGGGAAGGTTACGGTTGTCACGGATGACTCCTCTAAGGAGTACGATTACGCCTTCTTGGCCATGAATACGACTATCAAGATGGAGAATCTGAAGGTCGTTGAGGTTTTCACTACAAGTGATACTACCAGCTCTTCTTACGGTGCAATGACGCTTTATTGCAAGCCGGCGGATCAGTTGGACGGAGATCTTGTGGTGCAGGTTCGCACTACCGTTTTTACGGACGGCAAGGGGAATTTGATTACTTCTGAGGCGTATTTAAACAAAATTATCGACGTCAAGGGTATTGTAGATGCCTTTGATGGGGTTTATCAGATTAAGGTCCTTTCAAAGAAGGACATCACGGTTAAAGAAATTTAAAAGGAGAAAATAATGAAGAAAGCATTTCTGATCCTTCTAGTTTGTTTGGTTGCATCAATGGCCTTTGCACAGAGTGCTGTTGAAGTTAACGTGA
>CAVCYP010000057.1:0-9472 GCA_963606545.1 Sphaerochaetaceae bacterium | reverse complement strand
AAAGATTACTTCAAACAAATCTTTGACCGTGCAGTTGTTCCAGCACTTGAGCCAAGTCTTGTGCGAATTTCTGTTACTCATGCAGAGGACGCGAAAGCTGACAGTGCAGCAGTGCAAACAATAGCCCAAAAGCCTACTGGTATTAGAAAAAAACTGCCAGCACTGGCTTGTGATACCATTATTAGGGAACATGACTTTGCTACGGGTTTTGGTACTTTGACTCATAAAATCCTTGAAGATAACCTTAAAGACCTGCAAGATCAGATTCCAGCCGACGTTGAGAAAATCCTTTCAGATAACAATCAATGCTTTACTGAACAGGAAAAAGATTCTCTTAAAGCCTGTGCAACCCAGCTTGCTTCAAATTTCTTAAACGGCAGTCTTTACGCCCAAATCAAAGCTATGAAGCTTATGTCGGAAAAGAGCTTCTTGCTCTTTAATGGCAGTGCCTATGTTGAAGGGGTAATTGACCTTTTAGCTATGGGGGACAAGGAGGCCTACATCATAGATTTTAAGACAGACTCAACAATGGCAGAAGAAGACCACAAGAGCCAGCTTGACCAGTACGTCAAGGCAGTGCAATCCATTTACCCAGACAAGACCATCCATGCTTATGTTTGCTATCTGCGTGACGTGGATAATTATCTAGAAATGGTTTGATTTACAAAGGGAGGAAAATGGTTCAGAGACACCTGCAATATTTGGGCACTTTGGCACAGGCGATTTGGAAATATATTTCAAATGCAGTTTTAAAAAAATTTCCCAATCAGCTTATTGATGAAGCTAGTTTCTAACCTTATTCTGATTACCAACCTTTAGTGCTAGAGTACAAATTAGCAGGCAAATGGCGGCTTGGACTAAAAGCATAGGCCCTGAATTGTCCGTTTGGGTGAAAAGGGCGTTGGTTTTCACCGCAGCGTCAGTGTAGGTGAAAAACCAAGCATTGACTAGGTTGTTGCCAATGTGAATGCCAAGGGCGGCACCAAGGCTACGGGTCTTAAGTGTAACTAGCATAAGGACAAAGCCCATCATGAAGTAAAAGCCCATGGCGTAAAAGGCACCCTTACCAGCTACTTCTGGGTTGGAAAAGTGTGCAATGGTAAATAACACGGCGGAGGCTAGGCTGTAGACTAGAATCCAGCGTGGCCGGCTTTCCATGCTGTCTTTTACAAAGTAGGCAAGGTAGGCGCGGGTGAGCAGCTCTTCCAAAAGAGCTGCTAAAATAACAAGAGCAAGAGCCAAAATCCAGTCCAACCCCCAACCGCTAGATAGGGTGAAGGTGAAGTTGGAAGGCTGTAGCCACATGTTGATAAAACTACAACCAAGCGTTGTCACAAACATAGTTGCAAAGCCAATGAAAAGGCCCTTGAAATCCATGTGCTCGTTTTCGCCAAAGAGTTTTGTGATAGGGAAGTTTAAGAAATATTTGATTACGGCCAAAGCAATTAAGATAAAGGCGCAATAGCTCATAATATTTAACAAAAGCTCCATGCGGTAGCCGGTGCTAAACGTTGGCATAATCAAGGAAACTACAATCCAAGCCACATAAATTAAAGGAAGTCCAAAGAACCACTTAACCAAGCGGCTCATCTCTTCTTTTGCATAAATTGGCTTGCGAACCTTGCCATTAGCCTTGCCATTAGCCTTATCTTTCAAACTATTCATCTTACTTACTCCTGAATTTTTTCATGTGAAGGCGTGCAAACAAGCCACCCTTTGCAATTTTGACCGCGCCAGATGCCAAAGCCTTGCACAAAGCATCTAGAACAGAGGCATCATTTGCACAGTTAGCAGCAAGAGTTGTACTGTAACTTGGAAGACAACCCACCCTTGCACAAAGCCTGTCTACAACCGTCAGCGCATAACTGGGCTTATCGCAAACACAAATTGAAGCAAGATATTCCAAGCCCTTTAGGTCAATGCTACCAAGGCCTTCCGTCAGTAACGCCACCATCTTATCCGATATATCCTTACCTGCTCTATAATAAAGAAGGGCAAGCTCATCAGCTTCTTCCAAGATTGTAGGCGCTTCTAGGACGTTTTCCAGCTTCACTGCATCCCCGCCTAAGCGCGCAGCCAAATTGCTTGCAATAACCTCAAGCCCCTCTTCAAACACTATTCGCATCATGTAATCACCTCGTGAAACGCAACTATACCTATTATACTAATGGACCGATACTCTTGAAAATAGCTCAAAGAAACTTGGAAAGGTAATAGAGGCAGCGTCTGCGCCTAAAATGGTCAGTGAACTGGTGCATTTCAGAGAGGCCAGTGCCATGGCCATTACAATCCTGTGGTCACCAAAGCCATCAATCTCTGTGCCGGTGAAACGGTCAATAGGGTAGGCAACAAGACCATCTTCAAGTTCTTGTGCTTGTCCGCCAAGGGCGTTGATGTTGTTAACAAGCACTTTGATTCTATCGGTTTCCTTGAGGCGGGCCTGCGGGGTGTTGTAGAGGCGCACGGGGCCAGAGGCAAAGCAACCGGTGATGGCTAGGGCGGGGAGGGCGTCCGGCATGTCGTTGAGGTCAAAGTCGCCGGCATAGAGGCGGTTGGGGCCAGTTACGGTGACGCAGTTGTCTTCCCAACGAACAAAACAGCCCATCTGGGAGAGAATTTTGAGGATGCCTTTGTCGCCTTGTGGGTCGTTGGGGTCTAGGCCACGGACGGTGACGGTGCCTCCGGTTATGGCGGCGGCGCAGAAGAAGAAAGAGGCAGAGGAGAAGTCTCCGTTTATCTTATCTTCAAATGGCGTATAGTGTTGTTTTCCACGAATGCGAAAGAGCGTCATCTTATCGTCCCGGTGAAAGTCAATTTTCTGCTTTCCAAGCCAAACTTCTGTCATGCTGACGTAGGGCTTTTCGTTGAGAAGTGGCACCTGGATTGTGGTGTTCTCTTGGGCCATTGGACAGCCAAGAAGAAGCGCAGACAAGTACTGGCTTGTAGAGCATTTAATTGAGGTAAGACCTCCTTTGAGAGGCCCCTGAAGGGTAAATGGCGTATTAAGGGCATTTTGAGGATAAACCGTAGCGCCAAGTTCCTTGAGACTATTAAGAAGAGGGCCAATTGGGCGCTTACTGAGCTGTGAGTCTCCTCTAAATTCAAGTCTAATGCCCAAGGCGCAACTCATTGCACTGGCAAGATATAGCGTAGTTCCGCTGTTGTTGCAATCTAGAGAAAGAGCACCATCTTTGATGAGATTTGAGGAGTCCAAGACAAGGGTTGTGTTATTATCTTCCCAGCTTATCTTAGCCCCAAGTTGTTTGCAAAGCTGAAGGCAGGATTCTGTATCCTTAGAAACTAATGGATTGTGAAGTTTGCTTACGCCTCTAGCAAAAGTCGCAATTAGTAATGCTCTAATAGTCTGACTCTTAGAGCCCGGTATATCAATCTGCCCGCACACCCCAGCGGGAAATAACGTCATGTTCATAGCAAATAGATTTTACACCAATCTACTCAAATCTCCAATGAATTTTTAAATCAAATTTTCATTGAAATAGTAGCCTGTGTTTCTACCTGCCTCTCCCGATGGAACCAAATAACCCTTGCTCACTAGATGCTGAATGTCTCTAAAGGCAACTGTGTTTGAACATTTTGTCATTTTCATCCATTTTTCAGTGGTTAATTTGCCAAAGAAAGAACCATCGGCCAATTTGTACAGCATACTCATTTCTCTTGAGTTGAATTCGTTTGGATCAAGATTTTTCATGAAGGCAGTGGTAGAAAGCGTCCTCTTCAGTTCCAGCCTTGCCTTCTCTATGCAATTTGTAACCGTTTCAAGAAACCAAACGCACCAACTGGAAATATCCATGTTAGGATTGTCCACAGAGGCCTTTTGAATTTGCTCATAATAAGAAGATCTGTTTTTTAGAATTCCAGTGGATAGGTTAAAAGCGTGAAAAGTATCTGAAGAGGCTTTGCTAATGATATAATCCGCAATTGCCCTTGAAATTCGCCCATTTCCATCCTCAAAAGGGTGAATAATAACAAACCACAAAGACGCTATAGCCGCTTTCAGAAAGCAATCCAAATCCGCTTTATTAATAAACTCAAGAAGCTTATCTATTTCACCTGCAACAAATTGCGGACTTACAGCCTCGTAGATGACTTCACTTTTTTTACCTGTGAACTTCATCACATATTCCGCCCCAACCCGATATTTCCCAATCTGTTTTGGCTTTAGACCAGCTTTGTTTTCAAAGAGTTTAACCTGCCACATAAAGAGTCTATCTGCGCTCAATGGCGTTGGATTTTCCAAAGCATCCGTCACCATAGAAAAAATGCTTTGAGCATAAGCACTATCTTTAGATTTTCCAGTAAATTCAACATTAAGATGTTTTGACACAGAAGAGTATATAGAATCTACATCAATGGTTTCACCTTCTATGGAAAGAGAAGAAACAATGTCCTCAGTTAAACTCTTTGTAGCCAATAAGTTCTTAGTTTGATTGTCAATCATTGAGTAGGCAATATCGCATTTTTCTTTTTCTGCATAAAGTCTTTCTAAAGAAGCAGATACAGCGGGAGTATCATAAATAAAATTAGGCCAATTAGCATTTTCCCATATGTAACTCATAATCCTAGTATATCCTTTCATTTTTGAAATGAAAAGCCTAAACCTTTCATTTTTGAAATGAAATTGAAATGAATTTGAAGCGCCAACAACCGTGCCAACGAATATGAAAATCCAAGGACAAAACATCTTGACTGTTGGGGACAGAAAAGACAGACTCAAAGCATGGCAAAAGACAAATTTCTTTACATTGAAAACTTGGGTTGTGCCAAGAACCAGGTGGACGCCGAGGTCCTGGCTCATAACCTAGAAAAAGACGGCTGGAAGCTGACAGATGACGTTGAAAACGCCAGCCTTATAATTGTAAATACCTGTGGCTTTATTGAAAGCGCACGGGAAGAGTCAATTGACTCCTTTTTCTCCCTGCGGGAGCAAAATCCAAAGGCCAAAATCATAGTCTCTGGTTGTTTAGCTCAGCGCTATGCTCAGGATTTGCAAGAGCAACTGCCTGAAGCCAGCGGCGTGTTTGGAAATAGAGACCTTTTAGAAATCAACTCCTTTGTTAAGGAGGTGGAAGCTCAAAAAGAGTCGGTTAAGCCTATAACTCTAACCCCTGAATACCCAGATCCAGATGCTGAAAGTGATGAACGTAATAAGCTTTTCAACTTTCCAGGAAGTGCTTACCTTAAGATATCGGAAGGCTGTAACCATAGATGTGGTTACTGCGCAATTCCATTAATCCGTGGAAACCTTCGCTCAAGACCAAAGGCTGCAGTTTTAACAGAAGCCAAGCGCCTTCTTGGCACCGGAATCAAAGAAATTAACCTCATTGCTCAGGACCTTGCCGCCTACGGAACAGATTGGGATGGACAGAGCCATTTCTGTGAACTTCTACAAGCTATCACAGCGTTAGACGGAGATTTTAGAGTGAGAATGCTCTACATTCACCCAGATGCTTTTCCAATGGAATTGATAGAATTAGTTAAGAACAACAAAAAGATTATTCCTTACTTTGATATCCCATTTCAGCATGCAAGCCCAAAAATATTGACTCCAATGAAGAGAATAGGCAATCGTGAAGCCTATCAGAAGCTCATTGACACCATAAGAGCAGAGCTACCGGAATGTGTAATAAGAACTACAATCATGTTGGGCTTCCCTGGAGATTCAAAAGAAGACTTTGATGAGGTTTATAAGTTCATTGAGCATTGTCGTTTCAACTGGATGGGCTCGTTCTTATACTCAAGAGAAGAAGGCACCTACGCCTGGGACCTCACAACAGAAGAGGAGCATAAAGCTTTAATTAGAAAGGCCAAGACTTGGCAGAAAAAGTTGGAAAAGCTCCAAGAGAATATCTCCTCCCAGAGACTGGAAGAGTTTGTAGGTAAAGAGTGTGATGTTCTTATTGAAGAGCTCATTGACGGCGAAGATTTGGCTATTGGAAGAATATGGGCCCAAGCTCCGGAAGTGGATGGTCTTACTGTAGTTATGGGACGTGATATGGTTCCCGGCCAGGTTTATAAATGTGGTATTAGAAAGGTCAACGGCATTGACTTGGAGGCTGTAAAAATATGATTTCTATAGATGAGCTTGTTAGCCAGCTTAATGATGAGCAGCGCCAAGCCGTAATGATAAATGAAGGTTCTCTTTTGGTCTTTGCCGGTGCAGGAAGTGGAAAAACTAGGGTAATTACCACAAAAATTGCCTACGCTATTGAGAAATTAGGCCTAGCCCCTTGGCAGATTCTAGCCGTGACTTTTACCAATAGAGCCTGTAAAGAAATGCAGGAAAGAGTCTCAACTTTTGTTGGTGAAGAGAAGGCCTCTCAAGTCATGATTAAGACTTTCCACTCCTTTGGTGTTTGGCTTTTAAGAAAGTACGGCACAAGAGTTGGGCTTAATGAAAACTTTAAAATTTATGATGATGATGACAGCGTTACTCTTCTTGCGCAGGAATTTCCAGAAACTAACAGAAAGGAACTGGCTGAATATTATAAGAAGATATCGGTTTTGAAGGATAAGATGCAAAAGCCAAATGCCATGGATGAGCGGTTGACTCGCTGTTACGCCAAGTACCAGAATGCGCTGGCTCGTACGGGGAACGTGGACTTTGCAGATATGATTATCAAGTCCATTGAGCTGTTGAAAACTGAACCTGAAGTAAAGCAACACGTTCAAAACCGTTTTAAGATGATTTTGGTGGATGAGTATCAGGATTCTAATACGGCGCAATTTCTGCTGTTGAAAGAACTTGTTGGGCCCAATACGTTTGTCTGTGCGGTAGGTGATGATGATCAGAGTATCTATCGTTTCAGAGGCGCCGAGATTCAGAATATCTTAGACTTTCCAAACTGCTTTCCAAACACTCAAAAGGTTGTGCTTGGCAAGAACTACAGATGCACACAAAGTATTTTGGCAGCAGCAAATGATGTAATTTCCAAGAATGCCACAAGAGTGAAAAAGAACCTTAGTGCTGCTAAGGAGGGCGGACAGCTTCCACAGCTATTTTACGTGAATACTGGCCGGGATGAGGCTGAAAAAGTGGTGGAAATTCTCAAAAATGCGGCCCAAAAGGACCCTAGGGCGTATAACAACAGTGCTGTGCTTTACCGCACCAACGCCCAGTCCAAGGACTTTGAAGATCGCTTTATGATAAATAGAATTCCGTACAAGCTTGTGGGCTCGCTCAGGTTCTACGACCGTGAAGAGGTCCGCGACTGCATTGCGCTTATATCACTTTTGTCTAACCCAAACGACTCGGTGGCCTTCCAGCGCATGGTCAACAAGCCGGCGCGTAAGGTGGGCGATACCAGCGTGGCCAAAATCTTGGAGTACGCTCAAAATAACCTTCTTGCAGGCGGGGATTTGATTCAGAGCTCTAAGAGTGTTATAGAAGAGGGCAAAATCAAGGGCCCAGCTGTAAACGGCCTCACCCAGTTTCTTAACGCCTATTTTGCTTGCCAGCAACAATTTGGCACTATCTCCAACGACAAACTGCTTGAGAAAATGCTAACCGATTTTGAGCTTCTGGCCTACTACAGAAAGCGCGACGTAGACGAGCACAATGACATCAACAAGCGCACAGACAACCTAGACCAGCTTGTAAATATGCTTTCTTTGCCTGAATTTACGGACGGCCAAGAGGGCATCAACGCCTTCCTTGAGTTCGCCTCGCTAGACCCATCTTCCCTTGAGAAGGCGGAAGGCAAGGCAGAAGAAGGCGTCACGCTCATCACTATGCACAACACCAAAGGCCTTGAGTACGACCGCGTCTTCATGGTGGGCCTGGAGGACGAAATCTTCCCCGGCAACCGTGACGACCGCACTGAAGCCGATATTGAAGAGGAGCGCCGCATTTGCTACGTAGCCATGACCCGCGCCCGGTGCGAGCTCTACCTGACCACCGCCTCCAGTCGCATGAAGTGGGGCTCTACCCAATTTGAATCCCCAAGCCGATTCTTAAAAGAAATTAACCCAGAACATATCCAAGTGATTAAGCAGGAAAGAAATAACGCCGCAGGCGGGTATCGGTCTAGCTGGGACAGCTGGGGTAGTAGCTACAGCCGCAATTGGGACGACTGGGGCAGTAGCGACGACTGGGATAGCAAGCCCAAATACAGCTATTATAAGAAGGAAGAGAAGCCAAGCGGGCCAAAGCCGTCTGAAGCGGGTAAATATAACATTCGCAATATGGCTAAAGGGACTACGTCCAGCACGGTAGCCAAGCCGGTTTTGGTGAAGAAGGCAAACAAGGCACCTGAAGCTAGCAAACCGGCCAGTTATGCTGTGGGCGATAGGATAAAAAGTGATTTCTTTGGACCCGGCACAATTATCTCAATCCGGCTTGCTGCGGGTCGAGAAGTGTTGGATGTTAAGTTTGACAGCGGACGAACTGGTGCTTTCTCAAAGGATAAGGCTTCCTTTGTAAAGATTTAAGTAAATTTTGGCGTTTGCGTACTAGACAAAGTGCGCTGCTAAAATATATTATCTGCTTTGTGCGCCGTTTTATTACTTTGCACTAAGGGACTCAAACCCCTTTCCCACGGGGTTCCAAAGTTCAAGGCTAAGAGAACGGGTTGCAAGACCTAAAGACCGCTCATCTGATGGTGTTGGAGCTGCACGAAAAACATTTTTTGTAGGTGTTTATATGAAGACTATTTTTGTAAAGCCACAGTCAGTGGTGAAGAAGTGGTACTTGATTGACGCAGAGGGCCAGGAGCTTGGACGTGTCGCAGTCAAGGCTGCTAACATCCTTCGTGGCAAGAATAAACCAGAGTATGTCCCAAACGAGGACATGGGTGATTATGTTATCATCATCAATGCAGCAAAGGCAGCTATGTCAGGCAACAAGGCTAATGACAAGATGTATCGTCGTGTTTCCATGTACGCAGGTGGAATGAAGGAAGAGAGCTACGCACAGATGGTAGTTCGCAAGCCTACTTATCCAATGGAACACGCAGTTAAGGGTATGCTTCCAAAGGGACCACTCGGACGCAAGCTCTTCACCAACATGAAAGTCTATGCTGATGCTAATCATCCACATGCAGCTCAGCAGCCAATTAAGGTTGAAATGTAAGGGGTTTGAAGATGGCAAAGACAGAAGTAAAGAATATTAACCTTGGTCAGGGCACAGGAAGAAGAAAGACTGCTGTTGCTCGTGTTTACCTCCGTGAAGGTAGTGGTAAGATTACTATCAACGGAAGAGAGCTTGAAGAGTACTTCAAGGATCCTCTTTGCGTTTATCAGGTAAAGCAGCCATTGGATGTCACTGATAACCTCACAAAGTTTGACATTGTCATCACAGTTTGTGGTGGTGGCCCATCCGGTCAGGCTGGTGCTTGCCGTCATGGTATTGCACGTGCTCTCGTTGAAGAGAATGAAGCTAACAGACCTGCTCTCCATGAGAACGGCTTCCTTACAAGAGACCCAAGAATGGTCGAAAGAAAGAAGTACGGTCAGA
>CAVCYP010000056.1:0-9891 GCA_963606545.1 Sphaerochaetaceae bacterium | reverse complement strand
AACTACAAGGGGTACTAGCCTCATAAAGCCAACTAGATGGCAACTAACCCTACTTCTAGGCCAACTACTAAGGTTTCCTGGAAATAAAAAAGGCCACGGAGGTGGGCACATGTGCTACAATGGGCCTTATGGAAGGAAAGAAATTACTGTTTGTTGCTTTATGTTTGGTTTTGGCATTGGTGCTGGTAGCGTGTGGCACCTCTGGGAATGTAATTGAAGATATGAATTTAGTAGATATCGGGGTTGGGGAGGCTGAAGAGGCGCCAGCTGAGGTTGCTGAGGAGGCGGTTCCGGCTGGGTATAACCGCGTGGAGTTCTACTGGAAGGGCACGGCGGACCTTGCTACGTCCGATGTCTGGATTTGGTGGGACGGGAAGGATGGCTCGGGCTATCTTTTTGAGGCGTGCGATTACGGGTTTAAGTGCGCGGTGGAGGTTCCAGAGGAGATTGGCAAGGTGGGCTTTATTGTGCGTACGTCGTGCAGTGAGCCAGGCGGGTCTAGTTGGGGGACGGCCACAAAGGATTTTAGCGACGATAGGTTTGCTTTCGTGGAGGGCAAGGTTACGCAAATATATTTGAAGACAGGAGATGGGCTACAGTATGCTTCGCCAGATGGCGGGGAGACGCTTGAGCCAATTAAGGTGTTCGTTTTGGCGTCCATGGATGATTTTAACGTGGTGAGCTACTCGGTGTCGCCGGCGGCGGAGTTTGCCGGAAAAGAGGCTTTCAAGGTAAAGGATTCGGAAGGGGCGCTTTTGGAAATTGAGAGCGTTGCAAAGGGCAAGATTACGCTTGCAAACGAGTTGGCACTGGACGGGCACTACACGCTTGAGCTTGAGGGCTACGGGGAGAAGGAAATTGTCCCAAATGGGATTTTTGATACGGAGCGTTTCATTGAAGAGTATACCTACGATGGCGATGACTTGGGTGCAGTAATTGCTGATGGCAAAACGACTTTCAAGGTTTGGGCGCCAACTGCAAGCAGAGTTGTCCTCAATTTATTTGAGAACGGCGCGAGCGGGGAGAGTGCGAACGTAGACGGCGCAGGTGGAGACAGCGCGGGCGTAGATGGCGCAAACGTAGATGGCGCGAGCGGAGAGGCCTACTTTTCTGCAGACATGGTTAAGGGCGAAAAAGGCGTGTGGAGCTACACGGTAGACTCTAACACAGCTTGCGGGCATGGCACATACTACACCTACACCGTCACTACGGCGGTTGGCATGGCAGAAGCTGTGGACCCCTACGCAAAAGCCGTGGGCGTCAATGGCAACAGAGGCATGGTTGTGGACCTATCGCTAACTGACCCAACTGGTTTTGACTCAGATAGTTACGTGAACTCAATCTCCACGTACTCGGACGCCGTAATCTGGGAAACCCACGTCCGAGACTTCTCCATAGCCAACGCCCAAAGCGCCTACCAAGGCAAATACCTAGCCTTCACAGAACGCGGCCTCACCAACGCCTCAGGCTTCCCGGCCGGCGTAGACTACTTGGTTGAACTTGGCATCACGCACGTGCATCTTCTTCCTATATATGACTTTGCAACAGTAGACGAGTCCAACCCCGATGCCTCTTACAATTGGGGCTATGATCCAAAGAACTACAACGCCCTTGAAGGCAGCTATTCAACGGACCCATATCATGGCGAGGTAAGAATTTCCGAGTTCAAGCAGGCCGTGCAGGCTCTGCACTCATGCGGAATTGGAGTTGTAATGGATGTGGTTTACAACCATACCTATTCATCGGATTCCTCTTTGAACAGGATTGTTCCTTATTACTACTACCGTTACACCAGTGAAGGCAGAAATTCCAACGGGAGTGGTTGTGGCAACGAAACAGCGTCTAATCGTGTGATGTATAGAAAATATATGGTGGACAGCGTTGTCTATTGGATGACAGAGTACCATCTTGATGGCTTTAGATTTGATCTCATGGGCCTTCACGATACTGAAACCATGCAGGAAATTGAGAAGGCGCTTCACGCCATCAATCCAAAGTGCCTCATTTACGGTGAAGGCTGGGCCGGAGGAACCGCCGCTTATTCAAGTTCTCTCTTGGCAACTCAGGCAAACATTTCCAAGGTGAAAGCTACTTCCGGCGCAGCAGGTAGCATTGCGGTCTTTAATGATGCCATCCGTGATGGCTTAAAGGGTAGCGTATTTACTTCCTCTGCCAAGGGCCTTATCAGTGGAGCTGTTAACAAAGAGAACGCCCAAAAGGTAGCCTTTGGTATAGCTGGAGGCGCTTCTTCCTCCGCCGTTTCTTGGTCAGTAAAGAACGGCATGGTAATAAATTATATGAGCGCGCACGACAACAACACTCTATGGGATAAGTTGTTGTTATCTAATCCTACTTCTTCTACTGAAGAACGTATTCAAATGAACAAGTTTGGCGCCGCCGTTGTCATGATAAGCCGTGGAACTCCGTTTCTGCTCTCAGGTGAAGAAATCTTAAGAACAAAGGCTGGCGATAGCAATAGCTACAAATCCTCTGATGAAATTAATAAGATTGACTGGGATTTGGTAACTTCTGGCTCAGCTGAAGAAGATATGTTTAACTGGTACAAAGCTTTAATTGAGATGAGAGCTAAGTACTCCTGGCTCAGAGATAGCACAGTAACCTGCACCGTCAGAACCGATAATTCAATTCTTGTTTCGTATAGATTTAGAGGAAACGTTGTTGGCCTTGCAGTTGTCAATCCTACTGCTTCTTTGTTTGAAGAAACGCTTCCTGCAGGAGACTGGAAAGTTATTCTCTCTGGTGAAACCTTTGTGAATGAGGCTGAAGTTGCGCAGGGTAGCGTGGCAGTTCCGGCTAGGGGAGTTGTGTTGTTGGCAAAGTGAAATTATGATATTGCCAATTGGAGAAAATAATAATGAAGATTGTAGTTATAGATGGACAGGGCGGAAGCATTGGCAGAGCTATTGTGGAAAAATTGGTTTCTGTGGGACTTAATGAGAACCTAGTTTGCATTGGTACCAATGCTACTGCAACTGCCAACATGCTCAAAGGCGGAGCCAAGCAGGGGGCAACAGGGGAAAACCCTGTTGTTGTCGCCTGCAGAGATGCTTCTTACATCATTGGACCAATTGGCATTGTCATGGCAGACTCAATGCTGGGAGAAATTACACCAAAGATGGCTCAGGCTGTTGGTGCAAGCAATGCCCATAAGATTCTCATTCCTGTCAACAAATGTGTGACAGTTTCTGGCGTAAAGCCAATGAGCTTGAATGATTATATAGAAGATGCTATTGCCAGCTTGAAAGTTAATTAGACTCTTTAGGGTTGCAAAGTTTTGGTTTATTCCTTTTTTGTTCCTTTTTTGCCTGTTTTTTGACAGAAAAGGAACAAAGTATTCCTTTTTAAGCCCAAAACCGGCGAAAAAGGAATAAAACCAAAATCAAAATCAATAAAAGGTGTGATTGACGTAACCTTCTAAAATCATCAAAATCTCAAATAGGTCATGAAGGCCTATTTTGGGGATGAACCCCAAACTTAATGTACTTAAGTGCGCCATGAGGGCATTATTTTATAAGAGTTTGCTTAAGGACTACCGTGGACGTTCTGCTAGATATTCAAGACATCTCAATTGCCTACAATAGTGTCTCAATAATTTCAAAGCTTTCTCTTGCGCTAAAATCTGGCGAAAGACTTGTCATTGAAGGTCCAAATGGTTGTGGTAAGACAACCCTCCTTAAAGCAATTCTAGGAAATGTGAAGCCTGTCTCTGGAAAAATAATACTTTCAGAAAATGCCAAAATTGCCTATTGCAAACAGGGCTTTGCAGAAACTAAAGCGCCAATATCGGCCTCTGAAGTTGTAGCTATGGGGCTTTATAAAACAAAAAACAAGGCCAAAGATTCAAATAAAGCCAAAGTCCAACAGGCCCTGCAACAAGCGGGGGTGAGCCATTTAGCAAACAGAGCCTTCAACGAGCTTTCCGGCGGCGAAAAACAGCGCGTGAATCTTGCCCGTTGTTTCTGCCAAGACGCCAACCTGCTACTTCTTGACGAGCCCTCTTCCTTCCTAGACGCAAGCTTCAGAGACGAATTCGCCTCCATGATGCAAGAACTCCCAACCTACATGTCTGCCATAGTCGTCACCCATGACGCCCAATTAACCCAAGCCTTAGGTTGGCCCGTGGTAAAGATGGTACAAACCCAAGTTGAAAGCTCAGCCCAAGCTCCGCACAAGGAGGCCCCATGCAGAGAATAATATCGCTTTTAGCGCTTAAGCCAATCCTCTATGGCCTCATTGGCATGCTCATAAGTGGCATCTCCTTCCCCCTCGCTGGCGTCATTGTGGTCCAAAACGGCCTCATCCCAATGCGCTACATGCTCATGCACGGCGTTATTCTTGGCGGGGTGGCTGCTGTGGTACTTGATGTCCCAATGCTCGCCGTGGTCATTCCACTCAACGTAATCCTAGTTCTCCTAATGGTTCGCCTCAACAAAAACGGTCGCACCCTCTCCACCGCTAGCACCGTCATGATGGTCTGCACAATGGGCCTCGCCTCGCTTGTTAGCCACATCTTCGACGTCCCCGCCAAAGACACCCTGGAAGTCCTCTGGGGCAGCCCCTTCGCACTCACCCGCACAGATCTTCTCCTCCTTGCCGGCCTTGGCGCACTTGCCATCGCCTACATCGCTTTCTTCTTTACCCCGATATCTATGATTTTTTTCGATAAAGAAATTGCCTCCTCCATGGGAGTGCCGGTTAAAACTCATAACACAGTCATGGTCCTAATAACTGCGCTGATAGTCTCCGTGGCAATGCGAGTTTTAGGAGCACTTTTAATAGATGCCCTTCTAGTTTTGCCAGTAGTAGGAGCCAGTAAGAATGCAAAAAGCTTGAAACAATTATTCCTTCAAAGCTCTATTACTGGCTTTGTCTTGTCTTTAATTGGCTACCTGTTAGCCTTGCTTTGGAACCTTCCCGTCAGCGGAACACTAGCTGTGCTTGCCGTTGTCGCTTTTATATTTAATTCTGTATTTGAAAAACTAAAGAGGAAAAAATGAAAAAAGTATTTGTTGTGTTAATTGTGGTTTTGATGGCCTGTGTAGCATGCTTTGCTCAAGGAATTAGTGAGAATAGTGAAAATAGGACATTGTTACAGAAAAATTATGTAGCTTCCACCAGCTGGGTTGCAGCCATTGCAGAGCTTGCCGGCATTGATGAGGTAACAACAATTGCCCCTGCAAATTTAAAGCATCCGCCTGAGTATGAAATCACTGCGGACGATATGGTCAGCGTCATTAATGCAAAACTTTTCATGCATGCCGGTTATGAGAAAATGATGAAGACAATCAGTACAGCTGCAGAGCTTGATGAGTCTAAGATAGTGAAAGTTAAAACCACAAACACACTGGCAAATCTTTCCAATATGGTGACTATGCTTTCAGAAAAAGCAGGAACCCAAGAAGTTGCTGCCTCTCGTTTTGGCGAGTATAAAGCTATGATAGAGGAGGCTAGAGCCCGCATAGCAGCGTCTCCAAACAAAGACATTGAAGTCTTTGCCAATACTAACCAAGCCGAGTTCGCAAAAGACCTTGGTCTTAACGTTGTTTCCACCTTTGGCTCAGGAGCTCTCACCTCCGCTCAAATTGCAGAAGCCCATGATAAGGCTTATGCTCTTGTTATAGACAACGTTCACAATCCCGTTGCCTCTCCAATTGCAGAAGTCAGCCCTTCCAGTATTATTCTCACTTGGCGTAATTTCCCAGACTATTTAGGAAATAACGCCCTTTACAACGTAATAAAGGAGAATCTTGAATCCCTCTGGGCTACAGGGCTGTTTTGATTTTGCTCTTAGAGTCAATTTACTAAATTAAGATTTACTAAATCATACTTTACTAAATCGTATTATAGTAAATTGACAACTTGCTAAAATGGCTGTTATACTTTCAATGAGGTGAAATATGTTCATTGGAAGAGAAAGAGAGCTTGAAACTTTAAATAGCAAATATTCCTCTGGAAAGTTTGAATTTGCTGTTATCTATGGCCGTAGGAGAGTAGGAAAGACTGCACTAATAAATGAGTTTATCAAAGATAAGGATGCAATCTTTTTTACTGGAGTTGAGACAAACGCTACTCAAAATTTGGAAAACTTCTCTAAGTGCATTATGGAATACAGTACAGTATTGCCAGCTAACTCAGTGTTTTCTTCTTTTCAAGCTGCTCTGGAATATGTTTTTGAATTGGCCAAAACTAAGAGGATAGTTCTAGTTATAGATGAGTATCCTTACGTGGCACGTGCCTCCAAGAGCCTTGCATCAACACTCCAACTTTTGATTGATAAGAACAAAGATGCTTCAAAGCTATTTCTCATTCTTTGTGGTTCTTCTATGTCGTACATGGAAGATCAAGTTTTAGCCTATAAAGCACCACTTTATGGCCGACGAACAGCTCAGCTCAAAATTGAGCCATTTGATTTCTTTAAATCTAGTTTATTTTTCAAGACCTTTTCTAATGAAGATAGAGCATTAGCTTATGGAATAATTGGTGGAACTCCTCAATATTTAATACAAATCAATGACAAACTTTCTATTGAGCAAAACATTAAGGATATATACCTCAATCAATCTTCAGCTATCTTTGAAGAGACAGAAAATTTACTGAAACAAGAAGTGAGAGAGCCTGCTATCTACACTGCAATAATTACAGCTATTGCAACAGGTTGCTCAAAACTAAATGAAATAGCCAACCGAATTTCAGAAGAGACAAGTATTTGTGCACTCTATATTAAGAATTTAATAAACCTAGGCCTTGTAAAGAAGGAAACTCCATATGGAGAACAGTCGAGTCGCAAGACAATCTACTCCATTGAAGACAACATGTTCCGGTTCTGGTATAGGTTTGTTCTAGACAACATTTCTTTAATTTCTAGGGGCGCTTCAGACTTGGTTTATAAACGAATAGAACCAGAATTATCCACTTACATGGGAGCTGTATTTGAGCAAATCTGTACGCAATACCTTTGGAAGCTTTTACTGGAAGGAGAAAGTCCCATCCAATTCAAAGATTTGGGCCGTTGGTGGGGTACAAACCCTAAGACTAGGGCCCAAGAGGAAATTGACATTATGGGGACAGATAACAATTCAGCTTTATTTGCCGAGTGTAAATGGACAAATGAAAAGGTAGACATTGGAGTTCTTGATACACTTATCAAACGAAGTGAGATGTTCTCTTATGTCCAAAAACATTATTTTCTGTTTGCAAAGACTGGCTTTACACAGGGCTGTGCAGAGCAAGCTCTCAAGCTGGGCAATGTAACATTAGTCCAGCTTGAGGATCTGTTTGATTAAGACGTTAGAATTGCAAAATTACTTCTCATTCTCTCTAACAGCAGAGATACGCTGGGAGAGGGTTGGGTGAGAGTATTCTGTCTTTACAATCCAAGGATGTGGGTTGATTTCAGAAAGAGATTCGTTGACCAGTCGCTTTAGGGCACTGATGAGAGCCTCACCATAACCTTCTTTTGCTGCAAAGGCATCGGCTTGGTATTCATGCTTACGACTGAGGTAGTTGAAAGCGGTGTTTGTTAGGTTGCTAAACGGCCAAATTAGAGCGTCAAGGATAACCATTGCAAAGTAGTAGTTTGCTTCAGTAAAGCCAAATGGAGTAAAGAAATCTTTTACTGAAATAACGAGTCCAAAGAGGACAATAATCAGCACAGAGCGAATAAGGCTGAAGGGAAGAGTTTTAAGTACGTGCTTATACTTTGCGTGAGCAAATTCATGTGCAAAAACAGCTACAATCTCGTCTGTGGTAAAGTTATTGAGTAGGTTATCATCAATAGAGATGGTTTTCTTTTTCAAGCCAGTACAGAAGGCGTTGGACTTTGTTGTTCGCCTGGAAGCGTCCTTGATAACAATCTTCTTAACTTGAACATGGTATTTGTCGCAAAGAGCAAGAAGTTTGTCTTTAAGCTCGCCGTCTGCAAGCGGGGTGAATTTATTGAAAACCTTCATGAGAGGAACTACTAGGGTGCTTAGTAAGAGTGAAAGAACTACAATTACAACAGCAGTCCAGATAATGGCTTGAATTCCAAACTTGGTGAAGAAGAAAATCATTATGGAAGTAATTACCATGGAAAGAATTATACCTATTATGAAGCCCTTAATCTTATCTGCAAAGAAAGTGCTCTTGGTTGTTTTATTCATTCCATATTTTTCTTCAATTACAAAGGTATCGTAATAAGAGAATGGGGTTTTGATTATTGTTGTGAAAAGCTCAATAACTGCTGTTATGCAAAGATATTGGAGGTAGATATTCATGCCATTGAACCAATTAAAGATTGTGGCGTAAACATTAAAGCCAAGGAATAGAAGATTGATAACAAAGCTCACAATAGAGGAGATAAGCTCAACTTTGCCACTTTCTTTCTTGTATGCTTTATAAAGGTTGTAACGTTTTTCATCATAGACATCTTTGACGTTATCTGGCAGAGGTCTGTTTGAGTCAGATGTAGATAGATGGAGTTTAATAAACTCATATGCTGAATTGAGAACAAACAATGCAATAATCAAAGCTCTTATCATGGCTAAATCCTTCTTATCTTTTGTTAAGTATTACTATGGTCATGGTAACATTATAGAGTCATGTCGTCAAGCTTATTTTACTCTTAATCAGTTTTATGTTCGGAATGCCTTACGTCAAGTGTTTATAATGTAAGAAATACAATCATTCTTAATTGCCACCAAGTGCGAAAGTAAATATGTGTGCTTGCCTTCAGTAAAATTAATATGGCAAATCAAATTTGCTGAATTATGTTGCTAGAAACCTTAGAAAATCTTTACAAACCAGGGAAACTGTTTCTCCTGAAGAATATGAATCTCAATATTAGCTATGATAGTCTTTGCCATCAGTTTAAAAGCCTCACGGATAGTGGAAAGTTATCTAGGTTTATTGAAGGTGTCTATTATCTTCCCAAGAAAACAATCTCCGGAATTCCATACGTTCCTAACGCTGATAAGGTTGCAGAGCTAAAATACATTACTGATAATTACGACTATTATGGTTGCTATTGTGGGCATACTCTTGCAAATGTAATGGGGCTGTCTAATCAAGTTCCACAAGTTAAAGAGATAGTAAGCAACAACACAAAGGCAATTACAAGAGAGGTTTCTATTGGTAAATTTAAGTACATCATTAGAAGAGCCTCTTTTTTTATAACGCAAGAAAATGTTAAAGCTGTTATGTTATTAGAGGTTCTAAAAGATATAGACAATCTTTCAGATTTACAAATAAACAAGGCTGAATGTTTAAAATATTTCACTTTTCAAAATAAAATTACAAAGGAAATGGTGGATAACATTCTTCCAAATTATCCGCTTAGAACGTACAAGGCAATCTACGACTTGGAGTTAACAAATGTTTTTGCATGAGGATAAAACCATCTTTGAAGAAATAGTGTTTACTACTTCTGAGTGTCTTGGAATCAAGATTACAAAGAAATATATGGAAAATTTTGTTATCTAAAGGACTTAAATGAGCTTTACTACAGGATTTTGCAAAAAAAGGGTTGAATAAACCCCAATTATGGGCATAATGAGCTTGCTCGTCTGTGCGTTGCTTGACGACTCTTTTGGCTCAGGGCCATTTCCCTGAGAATTTTTCACTTTAGAAGGATTTACAAGTCCTTTTAGGGGGTGCCAAGATGATTGAGATAAAGCATCTTAGAAAAGAGTTTGATGACAACACGGTTCCCTTAAGTGATGTGAACCTCGTTATCAACAAAGGTGATGTTATTGCCGTTATAGGGCCTTCTGGAACAGGAAAGTCCACGTTGCTTAGGTGCATTAATATGCTGACTGAGCCCACCAGCGGTAATATAATTGTTGACGGTGAAGATATCACCGAACGTGGCTGTGACCTCAATGCGGTCAGAAA
>CAVCYP010000055.1:0-9954 GCA_963606545.1 Sphaerochaetaceae bacterium | reverse complement strand
ACAATTCCGGTTGCAAGGACCTGTTTCATACCCAATCAGTCCAGAATTTCAAGGCTTGCATGCTTGCCGGTCTTTGTTGCTGTAGCTGCAAGAATAGTTCTCAAAGCTCTAGCAATTCTGCCCTGCTTGCCAATGACCTTGCCCAAATCATCCTGTGAAACTCTCAGTTCAAGTATTGTGGACTTTTCACCCTCAACAACATTCACTTCAACAGCTTCAGGATGGTCAACGAGCGATCTGACGATGTATTCGACCAGTTCCTTTTCCACAGTCTCAGTCCTTTACAGGAGCTTTAGCAGTGGCTGGAATTCCCTGTTTTGCCAAAAGCATCTTAACAGTGTCTGATGGCTGTGCACCAACACCAATCCAGTAAGCAACTCTGTCAGCATTAATGCTAATCTGGTTCTCACTCTCTACTGGATGATAGAAACCTATCTCCTCAAGAGGCTTACCCTTGTTTGACTCTCTAGAATCCATAACAACAACTCTGTAGTATGGTCTCTTCTTTGTACCGAATCTCTTCAATCTGATACCAACGCTCACGTCAATTCCTCCTACGAATCTCAGTTCATGCCCATCTGCTTCATCAAAGCAGCCTGGTATTTCTTATTTTTAGCGAGCTTCTTCATATTCAGCCGCATCTTTTCAAATTTTTTCAGCAGATGACCAACCTCACCAACTGAAGTTCCACTACCCTTAGCTATTCTTTTCTTTCGGGCCGGACCAATTATATATATATTTTGTCTTTCTTGGAAGGTCATTGACTGGATAATTGCTTTTTCTTTTTTCAATTCTTCTTTATCAATGTCATCTTCAGAGACATTTCCCTTGGCGCCAGGAATCATATCAATCAATTTTTCCACGCCACCCATCTTGGTCATGTTCTCCAACTGCTCCAAGTAATCCTGAAGGTCAAAGGTATTTTTGGCCATCTTTTCCTGAAGCTTTTGCGCCTTCTCTAGGTCGTAAGTCTCCTGAGCCTTCTCCACCAGCGAAACAATATCGCCCATGCCCAAAATTCTACTTGCCATGCGCTCCGGGTAGAACGGCTCAAGATTCTCCATCTTCTCCCCAACCCCGATAAACTTAATAGGCTTGCCAACAACTTCTCTCAAAGATAGAGCAGCACCACCACGAGTGTCAGAGTCAAACTTAGTCAGAACAACACCAGTTATGCCAACCTTGCTCTCAAACTCTTGAGCAATAGTAACAGCATTCTGACCAGTCATTGCATCAGCAACAAACAAGGTTTCATCTGGATGAAGTGCAGTATTGATGTCTTGGATTTCTTTCATCATGGCTTCATCAAGGTGCATACGACCGGAGGTATCCACAATCAAGACATCATATTGTTCACGTTTTGCTTTCTTATAAGCATTTGTAGCAACAAGGACAGCGTCCTTGGTATCGGTCTGGGCGTAAACCGGTACATCTACTTGCTGACCAAGGACTTGCAATTGGGTTATAGCTGCAGGTCTGACAAGGTCACAAGCAGCCATCATGACTCTACGGCCCTGCTTTTTAAGACTTAAAGCCAGCTTTGCACTGGTGGTAGTCTTACCAGAGCCCTGAAGCCCCATCATGAGAATAACGGTTACAGTGTCTGGCCCTTTGAGCTTAAGGGCCTGATTTTCAGGATCCCCAAGAAGCTGAACCATCTTGTCATAGACAACTTTGACAAACTGCTGACCTGGATTGACGGCCTTGAGGACCTTGTCGCCAAGAGCCTCTTCCAAGGTTCTGTTAACAAAACGCCTGACAACTCTAAGATTGACATCTGCATCCAGCAGAGCCATCTTGATTTCTTCTACAGCATCCTGAACATTTTTCTCACTTATCTTGGACTTACCAGATATAGTTCTTATAATCGATGAAAATTTATCACTAATTGAGTCAAACATAACTTGCGAATTATCCCTAATTTAAAGCATCATGTCAATTTAAATTGGTCTTTATAGAAATTCACAAATACGTTCGCAGGAGCCAGAGAAGTTAGAATTCCAATCCTCTTCAAATTCTGTTGCTGGAGTAAACTTTTCAATAAGATTATATCCTCTTTGAATCTTAATTATTTCTGAAAACCAAATATCTTTTTCATAGGAGATTTCATTACCATCTAACATGATAAAAATTACACCCCTAGTTAACATTGTTTCATATTTTAAGATGTTGTTCTCAAAAACTTTTTGAATCTCAGTCACAATTTCAATATCCTTAATTTTTTGCATGATAGGAAGTTCAATTGCTCTATCAAAGCTTTTTTCTTTATTTATAAGATTTTCGCTTGCTGGTGCAAAATTAAAGATAGCAACATCTTCAATACCGGATCCGTAGTAGTCTAACGGACATATTTTATTACTAAAAGCATAATAGGTATTTCCAACAGAAAACAAAGCATGTTCAATAGCTTTAGTACCACCAAATGCATTATCTGCTATTAAACTATTAAACTTCTTACCTTTCATATTAGATAAAATTTGAATCTCATTTTCTTTTAATCTATAATCATTGTTTATCATTTACTTATCCTCCGAAGACTTAGCAAAATGTATCTTTTGTCGTTTTATTCCAGCTGCATGCGTAGAATAATCAATATTAATATCTACAGCAGGAGAACCATTACTTGAAGTTTTTAATCTAAATGTAATTATAGTTCCATCATGCGTTTGAGCCATAGTTACACCGTTTTTAGAAATATCAACACCTCCATATGATATCTTATTAAAAAAATCTTTAGCAGTTTTATCTGGATTATCTGTAATGATTGTACGAACTTTATTGTTGCTTGTACCATCATTCTTTCCAAAATAACCATTTTCAAATCCATATGAGCTTTTCATCGCCAATAGATTTTGTCCAATAGATCTAAAATGTTTTGCGCCTCCTATGTATTTAACTCCCATTTCGACCATCCTTTGAATGAGACTCCTCAATTAAGCTCTTGTAGAAATGGAAATTAGTTTTGTTTCCAAAACGTTCAAATATGCAATCTGGATTTCTTCCATAAACAACTACATCTGTAGGCTGGAGGCGAATTAACATTTCAGAAAGACCTTTTATGAAATATTCTTTTTCAATTTTGGTATCAATACCTCCTAAAGTACTTATTGATACAATTGTACCCTCAGGAATTCCAAGAAAGCAAAAATCATATGTTCGTTCCTCTCCCCATCTGACATTTGGTATTACAGAAATTCCATTTTTCTGTAGATAACAGCCTACAGCACGACTAAAAAAAGTCTGCATTTGAAGTATTGATATAGATCTATTACTAATCAAGCTATAATCAGGGGTTATTACACCATCTCTTAAACGAAATTTCTTCAAATCTGTCTTGATATTAGCAATTAGATATTTAAATTTGGAATCAAAAACATAAAAGTGAACGTGCTTACGATAATTCAAATCTATATTAATTTTTTCATAAGCAACAAGTCCATGGGGAACAAAGGTATTATTTAAGTTCATCATCATAGGGATTTCAGCATCTCCCACTAATGGAACACCTTCTGTTAAAAAAGCAAAATAGTCATCATCTATTTTACTGAACCTATATTTTTCTTTTGGCATATAGTCCTCCTAAAAGAAAGAAAAACAGTTTGCGACCGTTAAAATATTTGACAGTCTGACTCGATATATGCCAAAATCAGTTTGTTATAGAGATTCTTGGCATAAAAACTAAGATGAACGGCACCGATTGTTGCGCCAACAACCATCGGTGTTTTTTTATTTATAAATTTCTTTTTCTATTCTCTTTTTTATTTCATTATAGTTTCCTTTATCTTGATATTTTTTTATTGTTAAATATCTTGTCTTTGCTGCCAGCTGTGAAACAATAAATTTCTTCTCCAGTGTTGATATAATCTGTTGTTGAGTAAAATCAGAATTCTCACCATCTACAATTACTTTTACAGTAGCTGGAAACGGCATTAAACAACATGAAGCCCATACGCTCGCCTGCCATTCGGAACTTAAATATGCAGGCAAACGATTTCCTTGTGTTCTATACATAACATGTGAATGCTGATTAAATAAATCAGAATGCAATCGAGAATGTGCAACTTCATGAGCTATGTTCATTCTTGCAAATCCATTGACATCACACGTTATGTAATCAGATTCTCTAATCTTGATAATTTTGGAATTCATTTCCGTAACAGCAAATATTCCAATAGGAAAATCTTTATCTCCGACAATTTGCAAGCAAAAACCTTTATCCTCAAAAATATTATCAAGTAACAGATTTGTATCGAGGGGTGCATTTCCATATAAAACATCTTTTTGATGTTTTAAAAGGAAAAGAAAAGAATCCAGTTCAATATCAGCAGAACTCATGGGTTGAACACAATAAACTATACCACTCATTTTTCTTCCTTAATCTTTGTCATATATTCAATTACTTTTTTTAATTCAGACTCAGACAGACCATTAGCCATACGTGCAACAATTTGTATAGAATCCTCTTGCCCTTGTTCATTTGAATTTTGACCAAGTAAAACCAGTTTAAAATAATCTTCATTGTAGCATTCTGAAATTTTATGTAGGACCTCACCTGATGGATTTTTTTTTCCACTCTCAATTTCAGACAGATACATTGCTGATATGCCTATCTTAGAAGCAACATTTCTGAGTGAACCAAGCCCCTTATTTATTCTCACTTTATGCAAATAATCCCCTAATATTCTATTTTGCATTCTGCACGACTCCTATATTTGTAAACTGTAAGCTTAGAGTTTACAAATGAAATATACAAAATTAATTAAGATAAGTCAAGAATAAATTAACCCTTCAGCTCATCATAGGTTTTGTCAATGTCTTTGATGTCCTCAAGCCGGTAGCCAATCATCTTGGAAACGCCAAGCTCCTGCTGGGTGACTCCAAGCAGGCTGTTAGAGCCAAGAACAGTATTCTTGTTATGGGTGATGATAATAAACTGGCTCTTGTCATCAAACTTTTCAAGAACGCGCAAAAAAGCACCAATGTTTCTTGCATCAAGAGCAGCATCAATCTCATCCAAAATACAGAATGGAGATGGTTTAACCATATAGGTAGCAAAGAGTAACGCAACAGCAGTCATGGAGCGTTCTCCACCGGAGAGAAGCTGCATGTTCAATAGTTTCTTTCCTGGTGGTTGAGCAAAGATATCAATACCTGATTCAAGCACATTTTCACTATCGGTTAGCCTGAGCTCTGCCCTACCGCCACCAAAGAGCGTGGAATACATCTCTTGAAAGTTTTCAGCTATCTGCTTATAGGTCTGCATGAAAAGCTCTTCACTCTGGCGTTTGATTTCTGCAATAACTTCTTCAAGATCTGTCTTAGCTTTGTTCAGATCTTCCATGTTCTTGCTGTAAAAATCAAAGTTCTTTTTGGCCTCATTGTATTCGTCTTCAGCCATGTAGTTGATGTAGCCCAAATCCTGAATACGTTTTTTTACCGTCTCAAGTTCAGACTTAAGTTGGTCAACTGGAGCTGTAATCTCATGGTCGTTAAACTCTTTAAGGCTCTTTCCAGTGTTATCAAAGAAAGAGGTATAGCGCTCTTGAATTTGAATACCAAGACTTCTGACGTTCTCAACAGCCGTAGCAATCTCACCAATGAGCTCTTGTCGTCTGTTAAATTTATCTTGGAATTGAGAGTTCTCCGCACTAATTTTTGCAGCCATGTCATCAATAGAAAGGCTAAGCTCTTTGATGTTTTCTTTAATCTGTTTGATGTCCTCTTGAACTTCAAGTTTACGATTTTTAACATCATCTATCAATTCTAGGACTTCGTTTACCTTATCCTGCTCAGCTTCCAACGAGTGTGAAGCATCTGAGAAATCAAACTCCATCTGCTGAAGGCTCTGCCTAAGTTCTGCAATTGAATCTTTCATAGATCTAGCCTGCGCCTTAAACTGAATCTCGTCATCTCTAAGATCTCTTAAGTCCGATTCTTTCAAAATCAACATTCTATTAAGACGTTCAATTTCTGCATTAAGATCTGTAATTCTAGTTCTGCAATCAGTCTCTTTTTGATAGGACTGCTTTAAGTTTTCATCTAAACCGGCTTTTTTAGCAAGCGTGCCCTGCGGAGAAACAAATTCATCCAAAAAGGTTGGAATTGTTCCGCTGTACTCTTGGAATAATCCCTTAATTTCATCCAACTCAATAAGTAAGCTCTCATCTGCATCATCAAGAGCCTGCATGAAAACCTTGGAATCAAAATCAACAGAAGCAATGTTTCTCAAGAACTCAATACGTTCTCCAAGAATTTTCTTGGCTTTTGTAAGTTCTTCAAAGAGTTTCTTTTCAGCCTTGGCTCTGACAACTGAGCTATACCCACTGCCTTTGATATTTTCTTCAAGTCTATCTGCAATATCATTTGCAAGATCGCTGATTTGTTGAGTGATTTCAACCCGTTCTTCTGAAAGAGTCTCAATTTGTTTATTCAAATCATCTATGTCTAGCTGGTGCTTGATTTTATCGGTCTTTTGAATCTCAATTTCTTCAGTTGCTTTCTCAATACTAGCTTCTGTTAAATGAATATTTTCCACAAGAGAATCTAGAGCTGCACGCTTTTCATCAAGTCTTTGATTATCTTTTTCAATTCTATCTTTATACTGTTGAGCTTTGGCCTGGGCTTCCTTGGAGCGTTGAGAGACATCGGCATATCTATCATTGTAGATATTAATCTGAGTATCAAAGGAGTTAACCCGCTCTTCATTTCTGTGAAGCGTCTCGTAAAGGCCGTCTCTTTGGCGCCTTAAATTCTCCAACTCAGTTTGCTGTTTATCAAGGCCTTCCCGGACAGTATTCATTACTGCATCAATTTGTGCAGCTTCATCTTCAAGCTTCTTTTGCTCTTGCTCTCTGAACTCTTTGAGCTTGGTCAAAGATTGGACAAAAGACAGTTGTAAATCAACTTCTAATACCTCTTTTCTTGCACTTAATTCTCTATGTTTTAAGACTTTATCAAGTTGACCTTTACGGGAGTTATAAACTTTTTCAGCTTCATGTAAAAGAAGCTCAACTTGAGCCATGTTGTCATCGGTCTTTTGGAGCTTTTTGGCGGCGTCATCGCTTTGTTGTTTAAAGCGGCTGATTCCAGAGGCTTCTTCAAAGATGTAGCGTCTGTCTTCAGGTTTAAGCGAAAGGATTTGGTCAATCTTGCCCTGCTCTAGAATGCTGTAAGAGGCTTTTCCAACTCCGGTGTCCAAAAAGAGCTCTTTGACGTCTCTAAGTAAGGCGCGAGTACGGTTGATGTAGTATTCGTTGTCGCCGTTGCGGAACATTCTACGCTTAATTTCAACTTCAGCTGCGTCAATGTTGAGAAAATGAGCCTCGTTGTTCAGAGTGAGGATAACTTCGCACATTGGCATTGGTTTTCTGTAATCTGTGCCGTTGAAGATGACATCTTCACGCTTACCTGCTCTGATTGCACTTGGCGCTTGTGTTCCTAAAACCCATTTGATGGAATCAACGACATTACTCTTTCCACTACCATTTGGTCCCAAAAGAGATGTTATACCATCAGAAAATTCAAATTTAGTTCTATCCGCGAACGACTTGAAGCCGAACAGCTCAACCGATTTTAAAAACACAGCTACCTCTCAAAATACCTAAAGAAATATAGCATAAGTGCACGTTTTTGTCAGTCACTACTTGACCTTTGCCCGCTTAATTGAGTATAACAAAGCGTACGTGCGCTTGTGGTATAATGGTATTACCTCAGCCTTCCAAGCTGAAGAAGCGGGTTCGACTCCCGTCGGGCGCTTAAACCAAGTTGACCACGCCTTACTAGCGTGGTTTTTTATTTCTGGAGGATTGTATGGGTCAGCGTGGCGAAGTTTTCTCAACCAAGTTCGTAACTAACGACAGAACTTATTTCTTCAACGTCAAAGAGAACTACAAAGGAGACATGTATCTCAATATAGTAGAAAGCAAAGTCACCCCAGACGAAGGCCGATTCATCCGCCAAAGCGTATTTGTCTACCCCGAGGATTTAGGCGAGTTCATCCGCGAGTTCCAGAAGTCCGTAGACTTCATCAAAATGCACGCTAACAAGAACGAAGAAAAGTAAATTCAAACCCCTGTGATTGCTGATTGGGATTTATAAATCTTAATATTTGAACGTTAACCTATGAATTGGACACGGCCCATATTTTCTCAAAAGTTCTTTGTGTTCAGGACAAGGATAGCCTTTATGTTTTTCAAACCTGTATTCTGGCCATTTCTTTGCTGCACAAACCATAAATCTATCTCTAGCATTTTTTGCAAGAATTGAAGCAGCCATAATTTCTGGAATTTTTGCATCCCCCTTCACTATTGCCTTACATGGAATATCAACATTTGGAGTTTTATTTCCATCCACAAGAAGGATGTCAGGGGTAAGGTTATTTTGTTTAAGTTGAAGTTGGACCTTCTCAAAAGCGCGTTTCATTGCAAGCATTGACGCCTGAAGAATGTTAATTTGATCTATTTCTTTGGGGGTAGCCCAAGCAACAGCCCAAGCAAGGGCTTTTTCTTTGATAATTGGTTCAATTTTATTTCTACGTTTTTCACTGAGCTTTTTTGAATCATTAAGAAGTTCAAACGGGAAATCTTTAGGCAGAACCACAGCAGAAGCACAGACGGGACCAGCCAAAGGGCCACGTCCCGCCTCATCTGCACCAACTATAACATTATAGCTAGAAAAATTATCTTCATACTGGCTCACATCAAATAAGCACAGTTGTTCTTCCATAATACTCAGTCCTGATAAACCTTTGTTCCAGTTTCACCCTTAAGAGCCTGAAGTGCCTTATCTAGAGAAGTGATAATTGCAACTCTACCCTTTTTACTTTCAGCAAACTGAACACAAGCCTGAACCTTTGGAAGCATTGAACCAGGAGCAAAATGACCTTCTGCTGCAAGTTCTTTAGCTCTGGAGGTTGAAAGCTCAGAAAGCCACTCTTCATTTTCTTTTCTGAAGTTGATGGCAACCTTCTCAACTGCTGTCAAAATAACAAGTTGATCAGCATCAATCAGCTCAGCAAGCTTTTCTGAAGCAAAATCCTTATCAATAACTGCTGGTGTACCATAGAGCTTTCCTTCTTTACGAATTACAGGAATTCCGCCACCACCAACGGTAATAACAACACAACCCTGTGCAATAAGACCTTCAACAGCCTTCTTTTCAATAACATCAATTGGTTTTGGAGAAGGAACAACCTGTCTGTAACCACGGCCAGCATCCTCAACCATTGTATAACCCTTCTCTTTTGCAATCTTTTCAGCAGTAGCTTTATCATAGAAAGCTCCAACTGGTTTTGTAGGATGAGAGAAAGCCTGATCATTTTCATCAACCAAAACCTGAGTTACAACTGTTGCAACTTCTTTCTCAATTCCTCTGGAGGCAAGTTCATTGCCAATAGCATTCTGAAGATGATAACCAATATAGCCCTGGCTCATTGCACCACACTCTGGGAAAGGCATATCAGACTTAATTGCCTTAGCTTCAGCAGCAGTTGCCATACCTAGGTTAATCATACCAACCTGAGGTCCATTACCATGAGCAATAACAACCTCATTTCCAGCTGAAATCAAATCAACAATAGGTTTTGCGGTCTCTCTGACCAACTCAAGCTGCTCATATGGTGTATTTCCCAATGCATTTCCACCAAGTGCAATTACAATCTTCGACATAAAATCACTCCTTAGCGCCCTTTGCAAACCCTCCAGGCACGTCACACTCCCCTAGTATAACCCAAATGCAACAAATTGCAACAATTATTCTGATTTGATTACTTGAATATTAATGAGTGTTTGAGGAGGTTGACGCACTGGATACAGATGAATCAAAGATTTCTCAAGTCTCTAGGCGTTCCAGCACATCCAACATTATCAGTACCCCCTTTAGTTCCCTTAGTAGCCATATAGTTGGGTTAGTAGGGTTAGTGACCCTAGTAGTTGCCTTAGTTCCCATCTAGTTGGC
>CAVCYP010000054.1:0-10385 GCA_963606545.1 Sphaerochaetaceae bacterium | reverse complement strand
TGGTGGATGAGCAGTAAAGCTTATTTGTCACTGATTTATCGCTGTTATATCTCTGTTTTGTCTCTGTTTTGTCTCAAAACCCACATCATTTTTAATTTTGAGACAAAAAATGTCGCAAAATAAAATAGCAGGGCCCATTTTGAGTCAAAAATAATTTCTATAAATTTCTATAAAGCTGACGGGACTTGCCCTTCGTGCTCCCGGAGGTCCGCACTGCGGGCCGGCTTTGCTTCAGACGCTCCACGTTTTCGCGTCTTCCTACCGCAAAGCTTCAAGTCCATCATGTCTAGATAAAGATTAAGGCACTCGCAAGGAGTGCCTTAATCTTTACCAAAGACGGGACTTGAACCCGTACGGCCGCAATGGCCAGGGGATTTTAAGTCCCCGGTGTCTACCATTCCACCACTTTGGCAACAGTTGAATTTTACGTTCAAAGTGTACTTTTAGTCAATTACCACCAGCTTATATGCGCCTAGCCTTTTTTATGTTATATTTACGTCTGAAGGAGCACATCATGAAAGCAACAAAAGCTATTCTTATAATATTAACACTTACATTAACCCTCATCTCCTGCAAATCAACAGCCCAAGAAGAATCTTGGTTTCATTATTCAGATAAATCGGTTTTTGTGGAGCTTGAAGGCAACTATACTACAGGCTATATGTGGGAAGCAGAGCTTGAAGGCACCGCAGTGCAGCTGAAAGAGGATAAATATACTCCCCACGAGGCTCCAGAGGGCATGGTTGGGGTTGGCGGCACTTGGACCTGCACGCTTACTGCCGTTAGTGATGGCACGGCTACAATTTACTTAACCTACGCCCGCCCTTGGAGCAAGACCGATATTGCAGAAACTCACGTGCTGCAAGTATCTGTTTGCAATGGCAAGATTTGCAGTGTAAAAGAAATCGAGAAAAAATAAATCTAATTGATTTTTCTTTCGCAAAATGTTAAAACACTGCGGAGCGTAGGCTCGGAGCATGAGCTCAAGGCATAAACTTGAGGCATAAGCTGGAAGCAAAACTCGGAGTGCAAGCTCACGAGCTAAAAATAGACACGATACAAGAAGCGTATAGCAAACCTTCCGATACGACACAAGAAACTTATTAAAAACCCAAAGAGGTAAAAGATGGAAGGCAAGCTTAATTCATTCTTAGAAACAGAAAAAATCTCGAAACTTGTGAGAAAATTCTCACTTCCCTGCGTAATTTCACTTCTCGTAGGCGCACTGTACAACATAGTAGACCAAATTTACATTGCCAACGCCCCGTACTTAGGCTCAAATGGAAATGCCGCCAACACAGTAGTTTTCCCACTTACCGTAGTAGCCCTTGCAATTGCAGTAATGCTTGGCGACGGCGCCTGCGCCTTTGTCAGCATTTCGCTTGGAAAAGGAAACGAGGAAGATGCGAAAATATCGGTTGGAAACGCAGTTGTGTTGTGCCTTGTAAGCAGCCTAGTGCTTACTGCGTGCTATCTGATCTTTCAGGAGCCGATTCTCACTTTCTTTGGCGGTAAAGTTAACGATGAAACCTACGCTTTAAGCAAAGAATATTTCTTTTGGATTACCGTAGGAATTCCCTTCTACATGTTTGGTCAAGCCATGAATCCAATCATCAGAAGTGACTCTTCTCCTAGGTTTGCCATGATAGCAACACTTGCAGGTGCAATTACAAACATAATTCTTGACCCCGTATTTATTTACACTCTTCACCTAGGCATGGCCGGAGCCGCAATTGCTACAGTTATCGGCCAGATTCTAACCGCAGGCCTTTCGCTATGGTATCTTTTTCACATGAAAGCAATAAAGCTAAAAGCTCAGCACTACACCCTTAAAGGCAAACAAATAAAACAATTCCTCCCTCTAGGAATGACAAGTTTCCTTGCTCAAATAGCCCTTGTAATCAGCATGGCCGCAGTACAAAACACCTGCACCAAATACGGCGCCCTAGACCCAATCTTTGGCCAGGCACAGTACTCCCAAATCCCCCTAGCCGTTCTTGGCATTGTAATGAAATTCTTCCAGATAGCCATCTCAATCTCCATAGGAATAGCAGCCGGCTCAATACCACTTGTAGGCTACAACAGAGGCGCCGGCAGAAACGACCGAGTCAAAGAACTCTTTAACTACGTCCTCATTCTTGAAGCCGTAATAGGCCTGATAGCCCTACTCATAGTAGAAATCTTCCCGCTGGCCATAGCCTCCCTCTTTGGCGCCAGCAACGAAAGCGCCTACTACAGCCAATTTGCCGTCAAATGCTTCAGAACCTACCTCTGCATGATGGTCCTAGCCACCGTCAACAAAGGCACATTTATCTTCTTGCAAGCTCTAGGATTAGCCAAAGAATCCACGCTAATCTCACTGACCCGTGAAATCATCTTTGGCGTCTTTTTGCCCATCCTCCTCCCTCTCTTCCTGGGACTTGACGGCCTCCTCTGGTCCTTCCCGCTAGCCGATATCCTAACCTTCCTCATCACGGTCTACTTCATCCGTCGCACCTACGCACAGCTCCGCTAATCCCGTTATATAAAGTTCTGTGGCAGAGTGAACATAACGGCATGTCATCTTTTTAAAGCAAAAAACGAACAAAAAAGATGACAAGTCATCTTAAAGGGCCTATTTTTGGCTCTTCAGGATGACTTGTCATCTCTTTCTATTCAATTCCCTGCTCGTACTGTGAGCATAGGAACGTATTATTTTTTTGTATCCGGCATAAGAAGAAGATGTTTAAACAGCCAGTTTCCAGGCAAATACCCTCAAGTTCTCCTCCCGCCCGATATTTTTCAGATTTTCTCAGAGCGTGCTCATTGTTTTACCAGCCCCAGCAAGGCCCTCAAAATCCTTAATAAAAGCTTCAACCGCCCCAGTTATAGCTTGGTTTTTGACAAAATTATCCAAGACAGAGGGGGCCACCGTGACGGCGCTTATCCCATACTTACAGAGCTCAAGCACCTGCTGCGAATTCTTAAAGGAAGCGGCAAGAACGCCCGTCTGATACCCATTATTCTTGAAGATATCATGAAGGGCCTTTGCAACGGCAATGCCATCAAAGCCCATGTTATCTATACGGTTTACATAAGGGGCCACATAAAGGGCGCCACATTTTGCAGCAAGATATCCCTGAAGTGGTGTGTAGACAGCAGTTGCAGTTACTTTAATTCCGTCTTTGACAAGTACTTGCATTACCTTGAATCCCTCAGACACGGCCGGAATCTTCACGAACGTCTGCTTCCCAAGCTCAGAAACAATCCTGTGGGCATCCTCAATCATCCCATCTGCACTACTTGCAATAACCTGAACATGAAGCTCTGCCTCATTTCCAATGAAAGAACGTATCTCTTTTAATACCTTATACGGACTCTCCCCTGACTTTGCCAAAATGGAAGGATTAGTAGTCACCCCGTCAACAGGATAATACGCATAAAGCCTTCTTATATTCTCAATATTTGCATCATCAATAATTAGTTTCATAATAGCTTTTTGTCTCCAAATTTCAAAAACATGAAATAAACTGTCTTTCCCAAGTGACAACTAATAATTATATGTTATTCTAACACCAAATGAAACTTCAATATGAAAACTTGGCCCTTGGACATACTTCCTAAGAAATTTCATTTGGCTTATAGCACAAAACTCCTTATACCCGTAGTTGGCATTGGCAAACAGTTTGGCGCCGATGTTCCAGCAGACGTCCAAAAAGCTCCCAAAAACTAAGTAAAAAAATAGACCTGAGAGATTTAATCTAACCTCAGGTCTAATATACAAAAGGGCTGTTGATAGTTAATCAGTCTGCTAGGACGGTGTCTAGTTCTGCGGCAATGGCCTTTTTGTCAAGATTCTTGCCAATGATGCAAAGGCGAATCATACGGTCGCCAAGCTTCTCATCCCAGTCAGCCCTAAGTTGCTCGCTTTCAGCAAGCATTTTCTTAATCATGCCAGCAGGAGCGGTGGCAATCCACTTTCCGTAAGGGGAGCAAAGCATCTGACGGCCGGTGGTCTCAAGGATGTAGGCCATGTCGTCTTCATCACTGAACCAAATGGTTCCCTTGCTACGAATAATATTCTTTGGCCACTGCTTGACATACTCTCTTAATTTCTTTCTATCAAAAGGCTTACGTCTGTAGTAAATGAAGGTTCCAATGCCGTACTCATCTTCACTTTCACCTTCATGGCGGTGCTCGTGATGATGGTGTTCATGGCCACCATGTTCATGACCACCATGTTCATGGTCGTCGTGTTCATGCTCGTCATGTTCATGGTCCTCATGCTCATGATGATCCTCATCTTCATCATCATCATCCTCGTGATGATGCTCATCAGAGTGTTCATGATGATGTTCATGATGATGCTCATGATGATGCTCATGATGCTCCCCATGGTAATCGGGATTGCCTTCGTCTTCTTCGTCGCCAAGGCTGCCGTCTGCTGAGAGGGCTTGGCACCAGCCGGCTTCCTCCCAGACGCGCTCAAAGTCAAAAGAGGCGGTGGAGAGGACGTCTGAGACGCTGACATTGCCCATGGAGGTCTCAATTACCTTGACGCCTGGGTGGAGAGCAGCAATGACCTGGCGGACTTTTTTCTTGTCGGACTCAGAGACCAAGTCAATCTTGTTGATTACAAGCGTGGAGCAGAATTCAATCTGCTGGACTAGGAGGCTCTCAATGTCCTCCTCGCCTATTTTGTCTTTTTCTAGGAGCTTCTCTCCGGAAGCGAACTCGTCCACAAGGCGCATTGCATCCACAACGCCAACAATGTTGTCCAACACGCCGTTTTTGATAGAAAGAAGCTGCTGAGCAATAGGCATTGGCTCGCAAACGCCACTGGCCTCAATCATGATGTAATCGTATTTACCACTTGAAATTATCTTCTCAATATTCTTAGCCATCTGGCCCTTGAGCGTGCAGCAAATGCAGCCGTTGGTAAGAGGGACAATGTCCTGGGTGTCAGTGATGTTTGCGCCCTTGGCAATGAGGGAAGCATCCACGTTGACTTCGCCAATATCGTTAACAATAACGGCTACCTTGTAGCCTTCTTGGTTCTTCAAAACATTATTCAAGAGAGTTGTCTTTCCAGCTCCCAAATATCCGCACAAAAGTGTGATAGGTGTTTTAGCTTTTTTTACCATATTTACATCTCCACGAAACTACTCTGAATATAACCATATTTTGCAAAATGGTTAAGCGAAAACTAAAAAAAAAGACTGCAGAGCAAAAACCCTGCAGCCTAAACCGCCTTGGCAAGCGCCAAGACCATAAGCCAAAAAGCTCAATCTTAGTTAATTGCAGCCTGTGCAGCAGCAAGACGAGCAATTGGAACTCTGTAAGGAGAGCAAGAAACATAGTTCAAGCCAACCTTCTGGCAGAATGCAATTGTCTTTGGATCGCCACCGTGCTCACCACAGATACCAAGTCTGATGTTTGGTCTAACAGAACGGCCAAGCTTTGCAGCATGATTCATAAGCTTACCAACACCATCAACATCAATGGTTGCAAACGGATCATACTCATAGAACTGCTTGTCAGTGTCGTGTACATAATGACCAAGGAAGGAAGCTGCATCATCACGGGAGAATCCGCAGGTCATCTGTGTAAGGTCGTTAGTACCAAAACTGAAGAATTCAGCACTCTGAGCAATCTCATCAGCTGTAACTGCAGCTCTTGGGACCTCAATCATTGTTCCAATTTCATATGGAACTTCCATCTTCTCAGCTTCAAATATATCCTTAATTACCTTCTCAGCATGCTCTTTACAGAACTCAAATTCCTTGTGGTTACCAACAAGAGGAATCATGATTTCTGGATAAACTTCAATACCCTTCTTCTTAACGTTGATTGCAGCCTCAATAATTGCTCTCACCTGCATCTCAAGAATTTCTGGATAGACAATGGCAAGACGGCATCCGCGGAAGCCGAGCATCGGGTTAAATTCGTGAAGAGCTGCGGCCTTTCTTGCGACTTCCTCAGAGGAAATTCCGAGTGCAAGAGCCATTTCGTGTCTTGTTGTGGAGTCGTTTGGAAGGAACTCGTGAAGTGGTGGGTCCAAGAGTCTGATGTTTGCAGGAAGACCGTTGAGCTCTGTGAACATAGCTTCAAAGTCAGATCTCTGCATTGGAAGAAGCTCATCAAGAGCAGCCTTTCTCTCAACAAGGTTGTTTGCAAGAATCATCTTTCTCATGGAAATAATTCTTGATCCACCAAAGAACATGTGCTCTGTTCTGCAAAGGCCAATACCTTCAGCACCAAGCATAACTGCCATGTGAGTGTCTTTAGGAGTATCGGCATTAGTTCTGACGCCCATTGTCTTGATATTGTCAACGTAGCCCATGAACTTCTTGTAGTTCTGATAAAGGATTGAGTCTTCTTGCTTCATTGTGCCATCAAGTACCTGGACAATTTCAGAAGGCTTAACATCAATCTTTGCGTTGTAAACAGCACCGGTGAAACCATCAATAGAAATGAAGTCACCTTCTTTAACTGTAACGCCGTTAACCTCAAAGGTTTTTGCACCAAAGTTAACAACAATCTCGCCTGCGCCGGAGACACATGGACAACCCATACCTCTAGCAACAACGGCTGCGTGGCTTGTCATACCACCACGGCAGGTGACAACACCCTTAGAAACTGCCATACCACCAATATCTTCTGGGGAGGTTTCTGTTCTAACAAGAATGACGTCCTTACCCTGCTCTGCCCAAACTTCTGCATCTTCTGCGCAGAAAACTACCTGACCACAAGCACCACCTGGGGATGCGTTAAGACCGGTTGTAAGCGGCTTAATACCTTCTTTCTTAATTGCAGCCTGGTCCAAAATAGGAGCAAAGAGCTTGTTGAATTCACCAGCAGGAACACGAGAAACAGCAGTTCTTTCATCAATGAGGCCTTCCTCAACCATTTCAACCTGTGAACGAAGCCAGCTGAAGATGGTTCTCTTTCCGCTTCTTGTCTGAAGCATGTAGAGCTTACCTTCCTGAATTGTGAACTCCATATCCTGCATATCGTGATAATGCTTTTCAAGAGTCTCTCTAATGCCACAAAGCTGTTTGTAAACTTCTGGGTTGACCTTGCAAAGAGTCTCAATGGACTGTGGTGTTCTGATACCAGCAACAACGTCTTCACCCTGTGCATTCATCAAATACTCGCCATAGAAGTGGTTGTCACCTGTGGATGGGTCACGGGTGAAAGCAACACCAGTACCAGAGGTCTCGCCCATGTTACCAAAGACCATGCTCTGAACGTTAACAGCTGTACCAAGAAGGCCACGGATGTCGTTCATCTGTCTGTACTTAATAGCTCTTTCATTGTTCCAAGAACCAAATACAGCATTGATAGCCTTAAAGAGCTGATCATATGGATCAACTGGGAAATCCTCGCCGGTGTGGCGCTTATAAATTCTCTTATATCTCTTGACCAAGCTAATGAGGTTCTCTGTTGTGAGCTCATAGTCGTAGGTCAAACCTTCTTCATCCTTAACATCCTGGATTGCTTCTTCAAACTTGTAGTGAGGAACGCCCATTACAACGTCACCAAACATCTGGATGAAACGTCTGTAGCTGTCCCAAGCAAATCTCTCGTTGTTTGTCTTCTTTGCCATTGCAGCAACTGTGTCTGGGTTAAGACCAAGGTTAAGAACTGTGTCCATCATACCAGGCATTGACTGAGCTGCACCACTTCTGACAGAAACCAAGAGAGGATTCTCAGTGTCACCAAGCTTAGCATTCATTGTCTTCTCAAGCTGTTTGAGGTTAAGAAGAACTTCATCCTTCATTCCTGCAGGATACTCGCCATCATGAGATGAGAAGTAAGCGCAAGCCTCTGTGCTGATTGTAAATCCTGGAGGTACTGGAAGACCAATACTGGTCATTTCAGCAAGGTTAGCACCTTTTCCACCAAGAAGATCCTTCATGCTAGCAGTACCTTCTGCTACACCGTTTCCAAAGAAGTAAACGTACTTAGTAATCTTTTTTGTCATTGTTTTCCTTCATTTCTAAAAAATATTATACGTTGAGGATTTTCTACAATTCCAATGTGCTTGTCAACATCAAAGCCCCACAATGAATATATAATCAATTACAATGAAAGAAGAAAAACAATCCAAACAAATTGCGCTAAAAATAAAAAACCACCCAGAAAATATCGGGGTGGCGTAAAATTTCTTTAAAATTTTAAGATCTTAAGCAATATAGGCCTTGAGGTCCTGAACTTCTTTTTCTTCTGCCAGCTGAGTAAGAACCTTCTTCTCAATCTGTCTAATTCTTTCCTTAGTAAGATTGTACAGCTCGCCAACCTCTTTAAGGCTCATAGGCTTCTTGTTATTCAAGCCAAAACGCATCTCAATGATGCCTCTTTCGCGCTCCGGCAAAGTAGCCAAAATCTTATTCACAGAAGCCGTCAAAGCCTGGCCAAGAACAATGTCATCTGGCCTATCCGCGTCAGCCTCAATAAAGTCGCCCACCGATGCATCTTCCTCGCTTCCAACTGGAGCATCCAAGCTAGAAACCTCTCTAGAAATCTGCATAAGCTCAAGCACATCTTCTCTAGAAAGCCCGCACTCGGCCGCCAAATCCTCAACAGTAGCGTCATAAACGCCATCCTTTTCCAACTTAGCCTTAGCCTGCATCACCTGTGCAAGGTCAGCGGCCCTATTCATAGGAAGCCTAATCATCCTTGACTTCTCGCCAATAGCCTTCAAAATGGACTGTCTAATCCACCACACAGCGTAACTTATGAAGTGATAGCCCTTTTCCGGCTCAAACTTATCCAAAGCCGTCATAAGCCCCAAATTGCCCTCGCTAATGAGATCTGAAAGCGAAAGTCCTCTATTCTGATACTGCTTTGCAATCTTCACCACAAACCTAAGATTTGCCTCCAGCAGTCTATTTCTTGCATAGGAATCGCCCTTTTTGGCCATGAGCGCAAGCTTGTACTCTTCATCGCGGCTCAAAAGCGGAACGCGTTCAATATCCTTCAAATAAAGGCTCAACGAAGAACTTTCAGCAGCTTGTTTACTTGTCATATTGGTCATCTTGAAATCTCCTACGCCTTTTACCAAGCAAAAAGCGTGCCAACTTCTCCAACGACTCTGCAACTTCTCCGGAACTTCTCTGCAGCTTTCCCGCAACTTTTTCGCCCCTTTTTCGCCCCTTTTTCGCACCACGCCAGCTAATTCATTCCGATATCTACAATTAGCTCAATCCCGATATTCTCGCTCCGCTCTCGCCCAGCTTGCGTCTAGGTCACGTTCAGGCCGCGCTTAAGTCACACTTAAGTCGTGCTTAAGTCACGTTCCGCTCGTTGAAGGTCCTTGTGCAGGACAATTTCTTGAATACTTTTGTGTCATTATGACACATCTACTTTAAAAGTGACAATTTTTGTGTCATTTTGACACAACAAGGAACTTTTTCTCCATTTCTGGGTCAGATTGTCCTAAGTCTGGTTGTCCTAGGTCAAATTGTCCTAGATCAGACTGGGACACAAGAACATCCCACGGAAAATCAATCTGAATAGTCTTAAACAACTGATCCACATTCTCAACAGGTCCAAACGGAGACTTCTCCATGTAGGATTTCACATCCCCCCACACATCCTTAATGAGATCATGCACCATATCTCCTTCCGGTGGAGAAACCTCAAGGTTTTTCTTACCCAATAAGTAGATACTCATTTGAATCTCATAGAACTTAATCCACATTGGGTCCGTATCATCATCCCCTGCCCGCACAAGAAAACTATCGCACAAAGCAAACAACGCACTTCTAACAAGCCCCATTCTCTTCAGAACCAGAGTCCTTTGCTTCTCAACTTTTTTATTGTCCAATAGCGTTGTTCGTTTCATATCCCTTTCTCTTGTGAACTGCTTTCACGTGAACAACGCAAAGATAATCACACAATTTCAAATCGTAAAGGGAATTTAGTGCGTTTTTGTCAAATTGTAGTTGAGGTTGCTTTGACCTAAGCATCCTAAGCAATGAATTTGTTACAGGTTGAGCACAGATACCAACACACTTTTCCCGAGAAAATGCAATTTTTCCTCGTTTCTCTGGATAATTTCCCGAGAAATCGATTTTTCAGGGCATTTCTCGGGAATCTGATACCGTTGTATTGCGCCTATCTTGGGGTGAGCAGCATAGCCTTGGCAGGCTCTTAGTCTTGGCTAGCCCGGGCACGCTTTCAGTCTTGGCTAGACTGGTGGTCTGGAAACTAAATTCAATCCACCCCCGTGGCTTTAGCAAAATCCTGAACTATAGCTCCAAGCTCCGCATCCAGATATCCCATCGCCGTAGCCTTAATATCTGCTGGCACACCGTAGTAGGCGCCGGCAACTGAGCCGGTGATAGCGCCAATGGTATCGGAATCACCACCAATTGAGATGGCGTTTCTAATGGCATCCT
>CAVCYP010000053.1:0-10585 GCA_963606545.1 Sphaerochaetaceae bacterium | reverse complement strand
GACTTTGTCTTAATCTGTCCACCCCAGCGGCTTGTAAGAATCTTCTCACCTTCACGACGAGCGTTTTTAGAAATAGCACCTGCCATATGTATCCTCCATAGTCGGTAAAATTAACACAACAACAGACCTAATATAGACCAAAGAAGGCCTTTAAGTCAACGATAGTTGAAAAAATCGGGTTAGAACTGTAACTTAAAGCGTATGAGCAGTAGAGCGTCGCAAGTTATAAGAAAAATCTTTCTCCTCCCCGTCGTGGCGTATCAGAAGTTTTTATCGCCTTTTTTGGGCAACGACTGCATTTACAGCCCCACCTGCTCCAACTACTTCAAGGACGCCGTTCTGAAACACGGCATTCTCAAAGGCACCCTACTTGGCACCACCAGAATCCTGAGGTGCAACCGGCTCTATCTTGGAGGCCCAGACCCCGTCCCAGAGGTCTTCAGCTTCAAATACATAAAAGATAGCAGAACCATCTTCAGGCGCCACCACAAAACCAAGCCCAGCCAGCCCGATAGCCAAAAAAATTAAACTTCAGGACTACAAATCTCTCTTACAAACGAGCTTAAAACCTTCATGGCTTTCTCGTTGTGCCCACCTTCTGGAATTATTAGGTCAGCAAATTCTTTTGTAGGCTCAATAAACGAAAAATGACCTGGCCGAACCACATCCAAATACTGTTTAACAACACTTTCCACCGTTCTTCCGCGCTCAAGAATGTCTCTTTGAAGCCGGCGGATAAACCTGATATCGTGTGGAGTATCTACATATATCTTGAGGTCTAAAAGGTCTCGGATTTCAGGCTCATAGAGGATCATAAGGCCATCAAGGATTACAAGTGGCGCTGGCTCTACGTGTAAAGTTTCCTTTCTTCTGCAGTGATGCACAAAATCGTACTGAGGCATATCAATTGCCTTTCCAGCTTTCAAGTCGCGGATATTTTGGCAAAGTAGCTCATTGTCAAAGGCGTCTGGGTGGTCAAAGTTGAAGGCCGTGATGTTGGCGTTACTGACAAAGGCAGCGCTCTTGTAGTAGCTATCCTGAGCAATGGAGACAAAGGATTCACAAACCTCGCCAATTTTGCGCACTATTGTGGATTTTCCACTTCCGCTTCCACCAGCAATTCCAATTACTTTGACCTCTTTCATCTTAGCCCTCCATTAACCCTTTACGTACAAATGATATGCTGTTGTACTTTCAAACAATTCGCCTGCTTTTACAAGGCAAGATGGAAATTGTGGAAGATTAACACAATTAGGATAGAATTCCGTTTCCAAGCAGAAGCCCCCATGATTTACGTAACCTTCCTCTCCATCAATGAAGTTTCCAGTATAAAAATGAAAAGCAGGAAGATCTGTGTAGGCAGTTAAAACACGTCCACTATTTGGATCACAGACTTTTGCAAACTGAGTAAAACCATGAGTTGAGCTGTCTAGACGGTCAATCACGTAAGCGTGGTCGTAACCTTTAGTATTGGCAAGTAATGGAGCGTCAATATCCCGTCCAATTGTCTTTGGCGTTGAGAAATCCCATGGAGTACCAAAAACAGGAATATAATCTCCAGTTGGAATAAGACCAGCATCAACTGCAAGAACTCTAGAGCTGTTAAACTGAGCAACGTTGTCCAAGACTGTAAGTGCAGCTCCATTAGATAGAGCACTCTCTTCACCACTTAAATTAAAATAGGCATGATTTGTAAAATTAATTGGGCAATCCTCTGTGCAGCTTATGCTGTAATGGATTCTAAACATGCCGTCAGCAGAAAGCGAGAACCTCACTCTTGCATCAAGATCTCCCGGAAAACCATCATCAGCTTCAGAAACTTTAATCAGACAGGTAAAGCCGTCAGTTTCCTTTCTGACGTCCCAAAGTCTAGACTTGAGGCCATTTTTCCCACTATGTAGCAAATTTGGGCCATTATTTGCCTCAAAACTATAGGTTTTACCATTTACTTCAAAAGAAGCCCCGCCAATACGGTTTGCAAAACGCCCAACTGTCAAGCCAAAGCAACCTTTACCTTTTAGAACATTGGAAGGATCTTTTACAGCCTCATGATAATAAAGCAAAACATTCTCAATTTTGCCATCCTTATCTGGAGCGCAGAGGGACGTCAAAGCACACCCTGCATTCAAAATGGAAAACGAATAATCGCCATTTGTAAAGGAAAACTCTTTGACCTCCATACTTCCCTCCTACTTCTGATCCGAGTCCTTGCTCTTAAGAACAGCAAGATAGGCACTCTGTGGAATCTCAACGTTACCCACCAGCTTCATGCGCTTTTTACCCTCTTTCTGCTTTTCCAAAAGCTTTCTTTTACGCGTAATATCGCCACCGTAACACTTTGCGGTAACGTCCTTTCTAAAAGCATTAATTGTTTCGCGAGCAATGATATTTCCACCAATAGCCGCTTGAATTGGAATCTTAAACTGATGCCTTGGAATCTCTTCCTGAAGTCTCTCACAAGCCTGACGTCCACGAGCAACGGCACTATCGCGGAAAACCAGCATGCTAAGCGCATCACAAGCTTCCCCATTTACCAAGATATCCATACGCACCAAGTCAGTCTTTCTATAGCCTATAACCTCATAATCAAACGAAGCATAACCGCGAGAGATAGATTTTAGGCGATCGTAGAACTCAAACAGCACCTCCGCAAGTGGCATCTCGTAAATCAGCTCCACACGCTTTTCGTCTATATAATTCATGCCCGTCTGCACCCCGCGCTTTTCCATGCACAGCGTGATGACCGGCCCCACATAACCCGATGGCGTAATGACGCTAGCCCTGATATAAGGCTCTTCTGCATAATCAATGCGTACCTGATCTGGATACTCAAGAGGATTATCCACTTCAAGCGTTTCACCATTTTTCATGTGAATGAGATAACGAACAGAAGGACTTGTAAGAACAATTGAAAGTCCAAATTCTCTTTCAATTCTCTCCTGAACCACCTCAAGATGAAGCATTCCCAAGAAGCCACATCTAAAGCCCTGACCTAGAGCAATTGAACTGTCCTTTTCATAAACCAGAGAAGCATCGTTAAGCTTAAGCCTATCAATTGCATCCTGAAGTTCTTCATAATCGTTTGTGTCAACAGGATATATTGAGCTAAAGACAACCGGTTTGACGTCTTTAAAGCCGTCGCAGGGACTAGTTGCTGGGTCAGAGGCCAACGTGACAGTATCTCCCACACGAATATCGGCTATAGTTTTAATGCCAGCAATGAAATAGCCAACATCACCGGCGGTCAAGGTTTTGGTGCGGATTAAATCTAGCTGGAAGATACCAACCTCTTCCACCTTGTAGACAGCCTTACTGTTCATGAACATAATCTCTTGGCCTTCAGAAACGCTGCCTTCAAAGATTCTAAAATGAACAATAACGCCACGGTAAGGGTCGTAGTGGCTGTCAAAAATCAAAGCCTTGAGAGGTTTATCGCTGTCGTCGTTTGGGGCCGGAATGTACTTAACAATGGCCTCATAGAGCGCCGGAACGCCCTCCCCCGTCTTTGCCGATACCTTCTGCGCCATGTCTGGATCCAAGCCCAAATCATGGTCAATCTGCTGAAGGCAGGACTCAATGTCAGCACTGGCAAGGTCAATCTTGTTGATTACTGGAATAATTTCAAGATTATGCTCCATTGCCATGTACAAGTTGGCTAGAGTTTGCGCCTCAACTCCCTGGGAGGCGTCAATCAAAAGAAGAGCCCCCTCACAGGAGCTAATTGCCCTAGAGACCTCATAAGAAAAGTCAACGTGACCCGGAGTGTCTACCAAGTTAAGCTCGTAAAGCTCCCCGTTACTTGCAGTGTAAGGAACTGTAACCGCTTGGCTTTTGATTGTGATTCCACGCTCTCTTTCAATATCCATGTTGTCCAGAATCTGAGTCTGAGCGGGACCCCTAGATGTAATGAGACGGGCCGTTTCAATGAAGCGGTCCGCCAGTGTAGATTTACCGTGATCTATATGAGCAATAATGCAAAAATTTCTTTTGTGAGTAGCATCAACCATAACAATTACTTAACTATATCAGAATTCTTTGGACCAATCTGCTCAAAACCAAGAAGTTGTCTGACTTCTCTATCATCCAACGTTTCTTTAGCCATAAGCTCAGTTGCAAGCTTATCCAGCTGATCCTTATGTTCCTCAAGAATTCTTGTTGCATCCTTCATACACCCATCAAGAATTGCATTGACCTCTGCATCAATCCTTCTTGCAGTCTCTTCACTAAAGTCTTTGTGCTGAGCAATTTCTCTCCCCAAGAACAAAGGCTCACCCTCTGAACCAAGCGAGATAAAGCCAAGATTACTCATACCAAACTCAGTAACCATTCTTCTAGCAATCTCAGTAGCCTGCTTGATATCTGAACTAGGACCGGTAGAAGTCTGCCCGTTGAGCATCCGCTCAGCAATATAACCGCCCATTGCCATCTTAATATGGCTCAAAAGCGTTGACCTCTTAACGTAAGACTGATCCTTCTCCGGAAGCCCCATTGTGACTCCGCCAGCGTTTCCGTGAGGAATAATTGTCACCTTATAAAGCGGGTCTATGTCCTCCAGATAGTAGAACAATAGCGCGTGGCCCGATTCATGATAAGCCGTAAGCTTTTTATCCTCTTCAGTCATGACGTGGCTCTTTCTTGCAACGCCAAGAACCATCTTGTCTCTAGCCTCTTCAAAGTCTTTGAGGGAAACACTTTGTCTGTTGGCTCTTGTTGCATACAAAGCAGCCTCATTAACAAGGTTTGCCAAATCTGCACCAGAAGCGCCTGAAGTTGCCCTTGCAATAATACTCAAATCCACATCATCTGAAAGTTTAACCTTAGCAGCATGGATCTTAAGAATATCTTCACGCTCCTGAATATCAGGAAGAGAAATAGCAACCTGTCTATCAAAACGACCCGGTCTAAGAAGGGCTGGGTCAAGAACATCAGCTCTGTTAGTTGCAGCTATGACAATAACACCACTTGTTGTATCAAAACCATCCATCTCAACAAGAATCTGGTTGAGCGTCTGTTCTCTTTCATCATGTCCGCCACCAAGTCCGCTTCCACGAGAACGACCTACAGCATCAATTTCATCAATAAAGAGAATACATGGAGCATGTTTTCTACCCTGATCAAACAGGTCACGAACTCTAGCTGCACCCATACCAACGAACATTTCAACAAAGTCTGAACCACTTGTGTGGAAGAAGGAAACCCCAGCTTCACCGGCTACCGCCTTTGCAAGCAAGGTTTTACCTGTTCCTGGAGGACCTACCAAAAGGACACCTTTAGGAATCTTTGCACCAATGGCTTCAAACTTCTTAGGATTCTTTAAGAATTCAACCACCTCTTGAAGCTCATACTTTGCTTCCTTCTGGCCTGCTACGTCCTTAAACTTAACTTTAATTTCTTTGTCAGTATATTGTTTTGCATGGCTCTTTCCAAAAGACATGAGCTGTCCATTGCCGGCAGACTGCTTGAACAACATAACCATAAAGACAACAAATATAATCCAAGGAACAAGTTGTATGACAATTGAAAGAATTGAGACATCTGCATCAGAGCCTCTAACTTCAACGTTGTACTTATCCAAATAACTAAGAAGCTCCTCATCATAGTAAGGAATTCTTGTTTTATAAGTACTACCGTCTGAAGTTGTAAACTCAATAATTGAACTGTTCTTGATATTAGCTGTTTTTACTCTGCTGTTTTGAACCAAGATCTTGAAATTACTGTAAGAAACAGTAGAAACAGAGGCATCCTGAGAAAACAGTGTAAAGGAGAAAATAATTATCAAAATTGCAAAAATCAGAAGTCCAATTCTGTTTTTTCGTGAGCTGAAGGGCTTGTCTCCATCTGGTTTGTAGCCACCACCGTTGCCATTGTTGTTTCCGCCATTGCCATTTGAGTCGTTATAACGAGGGCGCCAGTAGTCATCGGGATTGGTCTTTTTCTTTTCCTTTTGGGCTTTCTGGGAGCTAGAGTTGTCTTCTGGCTTTTTTGCGTCCATGCCGGCAAAGGAGGTAGGCCTTTCATGCTGCATCTGGTCAAACGGGGTTTCTTTCCAATAGGACTTAGTTCTATCGGCTTCTGTTAAACCATCATCCTGAGGATTTTCAGTCTGTGGTTCATTAATCTTTGTTTCTTCAGGAGTCTTTGGAGCTTCCTGTTCTTTGTCTTTTTCTTCCATAAGTTAACCTTTAGTTCACAATATATAAAGGAAAAGGATTTGGGGCAAGTGAAGAACGAAACTTCACACAAATTCTATCAAATCCGCCATATGCACTGCCAAAGACTGCACATATGCCCTCTTCATCTTCTAAAACTGGGACTTTTGCCCGTTGCTCTTGAGGTACCTTCATGTCCTGAAGGAGCCTTAAAACCATCTTTTTCCCGCCCTTGAGTTTAATACAATCCCCCATTTTTGCAAATCTAAGTTTGGGCATTCCTTTAAACTTTAAAGCATCCAGTCTGAGACTTTTATCTGTTTCAAAGGGGACGGCCATCTGGCCACTTAGAAAAGTCCTACCATTGGGAAGTTCTATCCTTTGGTCCTCGTTTGGGTCAAAGGCTACTTCAAAAAGCTCATATTCTTGTTGCTTTTGTTGCTTTTGTTGCTTTTGTTCTTTTGATTTTGAGATTGTAATTACAGCTTGTGAGATTGAAACCTCCACCCCGTTTGCTGAGATTCTACCTTCTTTGTTCTCTTCTACAGCTTTGGCAATTCTCATTACCAAAGTCATTGGCATCTCACTGTTTTGAATAACTCTATTCCACAAATCAAATAAAGCTAAAGTTTTCTTTGCCGGATTCAGAGACTTGAACTCTTCAATAGAGATAAAAGCTCCTACTTGAACCTTGTTGGCCGTTTGCTTTCTGGCCTCTAGACTTAAAGCAAGTAGGGTTTGATTGCAGTCAGGCCAAAGCTTTCTAGCCTTTGGTAGGGTAGCATTACGCAGTTTGTTTCTGGCGTAGCTTTGATCTTTATTGGTAGAATCTTCACTCCAAGAAAAACCTTGGCTTTTGAGATATTCTTCAAGCTCACTACGGTCAAAATCCAAAAGCGGCCTAATTAGATGTCTATTGTCATCTTTTTCTAGAATTCCAACTAGTGAGCTCACTGGGGAACCGTTTGAAAGCCGCATTGCAATAGTTTCAAGTTGATCCTGCCTGTGGTGTGCTGTGGCAAGGAAGGCACAGTTATGAGCCTTCCTTTTTTGCTCCAAAAGCTGGTATCTCAGAAGACGAGCAGAGTCTTCAAGGCCCCCTTTGCGAGCTTTAGCAAGAGAGGCAACCTCACCTCTAACAATGGTACAAATTTCAAGTTTGACCCCGATTTTTTCACAATTAGCCTCATTTAAGGCCATTTCTTTTTCCAATTCTTCAGGGCTGCGAAGATTGTGATTAACATAAACTGGAAAAACTTTTTCAGAGCCTAAGGCTTTAACAGAAAGAGCTAAAAGAGCAAGAGAATCGCAACCACCAGAAAAGGCAATCAAAAGCCCCTTCTGTAAATTGTCACAAAGAGTAGAAAGCTTCTTACAAAAGTCCCTTTCTATTGTATTCAAGTTGTAGTTCCTCCACCGTTGCTCCATTGATAAACTTGACAACTGCCATTGCGGCATCCTTTATTGCCTTATCCAGTGCTTCTTTTCTAGGGCCGTCAGGTTCTTTTTGTAAGACATGGTCAACAACATCAACCCCTTCTGCTGGGCGACCAATTCCAATATAGATTCGGATAAAATCGCTTCTACCTAAGTTTTCAGCTATACTGTTGAGACCTTTTTGACCTGAAGCGCCACCACCTTTTCTTATTCTAAGGCCACCAATGGCAAGATCCATATTGTCACACAGAATAACGTAGGTAGCTTCTTTGTCAAAATATTTAATAATATCGCCACTTTTGTTCATGTAAGTAAGTGGCTCTACTAATGAGGCTTCTTCTGTTTTTCCAGAAGGTTGAACCTTTGCTTCCCTGTATAAACGGAAACAGCGTTTTTTCAGTTTCAGTTGAAAAAACGCTGCTGCTTCGTTTAGAGCATCACAGCCAACATTGTGGCGAGTATGCTCATATTTGGCTCCAGGGTTACCTAAGCCAAGAACTACAATCATACAATCTGGAAATCGGCATGAAGGAGTGTATCATACATGATATTCTCCTGAAGAGCCTTTAAGATGCACTTGTAAGTCTTGCCATCAAGAGCAATCTCACACTCGCTACCAATGCCAACCTTTCTGAGGTTAAGATCAAAATCGTGTGCATTGAGAACAATGTGGAAGTTTCCCTCTTTTCCGTACATCTCTGCTGGGAGATAACCTGCACGGACAAGTCTTCTTGAACCTGCTGAACCAAAGTCTTCTGTTCTGAGTGTTGCGTTAATTGTAACCATAAGTTCCTCCTACTCTCATTGGTCAACGACCAATTACCATTGAATTTGTGTTTCCGCCCTGAGGCGAACCGCTGGTAACTATAACAAACTATCCAAAACTTGTCCACTGCGGATTAAATTGTTAACATATAGGCATGGTAAACAAAAGAAAGATAGTCAGTTTTGCACTTTTAGTTGTAATCATAGCCTTGGCTATCGGGCTTGGATTGGATTACTTTGGCGTTATAAGTTTGGACGGCAAGAAGGCTGCAAACTTTGTTGCGTATTCGGATTTTTGGGCGCAGGTGGACGCGGGGAAAGTTGATAAGGCTACCGTTACAAGTTCTTATATAGAATATAGTTGTGATGGGGCAGCTTATAAGACTACAAACCCGCATTATGATGCCTTGGTGCGCGATTTGCTTGAAGCGGGCCTTGAGGTCACGGATAAGACGCAAAGTGACTCGTTAAATGATGTCATGGACGGGCTGTTTAACGTGCTGTTCTTTGGCTTGATTGCTTTTGGCGTGTACAAGCTAATTGATTATAGTAGAAAGACTTTCCGCGTTGTAAAGCACACGGGCGTCACCTTTTCAGATATTGCTGGCATGGACGGTGTGAAGAAAGACCTGATGCTCCTAGTTGACGTATTGAAGAACCCAGAAAGTTTTAAAAGTAAAGGCATTAGGCCAATTAAGGGCGTTATTCTAGAAGGCCCTCCAGGAAACGGTAAAACGTTGTTTGCTAAGGCTTTAGCGCAAGAAGCAAACGTGCGCTTTATTGCTACCAAGGGTGCCGATTTTCAGAGTGCTATGATGTCCATGGGCGCGCGTAAGATTCGCATGCTGTTTTCTAAGGCAAACCGCAATAAGCCTTGCATTATATTTATAGATGAGTTTGATAGCATTGGCGAACGCAGAAACTACGCAGGAAGTGGAATTGACAAGGAAAACAACCGAATCATCACTGCCATGCTCAATGAAATGGACGGCTTTGTTGCCAACAACGGGCTTTTAGTCATTGCAGCAACCAACTCGTTTGCTTCCTTGGACCCAGCTCTGGTACGTCCGGGACGCTTTGATCTTAAGTATCACATTGGGGATCCTGATTACAACACCCGCGTTCAGCTGGTTCAAATCTACACAAAAGGCCGAGCTCTTGAAGCAGGCCTTGATGAGAAAGTTCTTGCAAATTGTTTTGATGGCTTGAGTTGCAGTGCAATTGAAGCGGTTTTAAATGAAGCTACCACCATTGCAATGCAAGATCCAACTGCCGGCAGTATAATTGCTTTTGAACATATAACACTTGCAGCTTCCAAGATTGGTTGCAAACTTTCAGGTAGAAAAAGATGAGAAAATTTAATTTTACTTTAAGCCTTTTATTAGTCCTATTTCTGATATGTTCTTGTTCAACCTTGAGCTCTAACACTGGCTCAAGTTCCGCAAGTTCTAGTTTCGCGACCTCTAGCAAAACCATAACCGTATCTGGAACAGGCTCCGTAAACCTCAAGGCAGACAACGTCTCCTTCCGCATTGAGATATCGGAAACAGAAGAAACCACGGCCCTCGCCCAGCAGGCCACCAACAAAAAGATGAGCCAGCTACTTGAAATCCTCCGCGAAAACGGCATCCAAGACTCCGATATCTCCACCACCGCCCTAAATTTCTCCACCGATTACATCTGGGAAAGTGGGCGTCAGACCAAAATTGGCGAAACTGTCAGCCAGACCGTCTACGTGCGCATGTACAACCTTGACGGCTTTGCCGCCCTAGCAGACGCAATTGGTTCAAACATTTCTGGCATAAGCTTTTACAACGTAACCTTTGGCTCTACCCAAAGCAAGGAAGCTGAAAACCAGGCCCGCCAGCTAGCCTACACCGATGCTCTCAAAAAGGCCCAAACCTACGCAACTGCGGCAGGGGTCACTCTTGGACAACCAATCACAATTCAAGATGGTGGTTCCTCCACCTACAGCAACAAAATGAGCTCAGATGCTGTCCTGTTTACAGCAGCTGCAACTGAGAGCGCTACCTACGACACTGAAACTCCAACCGGGCCTCTTACAGTTTCAGCTTCTGTGGATGTTGTATTTGAAATTAAGTAGATTTTTGCATAGTTGACTTTTTGCACGGCTTAAAGGTATAGTGCAAAAAGCAAATTGGCCGTTAGCCTAATGGTTAGGGCACCGGGTTTTGGCTCCGGTTGTGGTAGTTCGATTCTACCACGGCCAGTTT
>CAVCYP010000052.1:0-10795 GCA_963606545.1 Sphaerochaetaceae bacterium | reverse complement strand
TTGTAGGCCTGTGCAAGCTTTTCTGACCACTGATCGCTGGTGCACATGATGAGGAAGTTCATGTTAACCTGCTCTGCAGATGGGTTCTTGAAGAAAACCTTGTCCTTAAGAGCTGCTTCTGTGAGCTGCCATACGTTGGTGATAACTGGAGCATTCTCTCCAAGGTTATTCCAAATGAAGAGCTTGTTGATGTACTGGTGTACGAGTGGAACAAGGTCATTTTCATCAACTTTGCCTGCAAGACTTGCTGGAACATAGTTCAGCATGATTGAAGAGTTTGCTCTGTAGATAGCAAGCTGAGCGCCATCCTGAATCATGACCATTGATGCAACGTTAGCTGAACCACCTTCAGCCTCTTGGAACAAAGTTGTATAGATATCAGTATCGTTCATCTTAGTTCCAACTGCTGTAGTCTCATCAAGTCCAAGTTCTGTACCATAGAGCTTAACAAAGTTTGTAACAGCCTTTGCAATACGGGAAGTATTACCATAAACATAGAAACTTCCTGTTTCCTGTTTTGCAAGCTCAAGAAGTTCAGCATCAGTCATTTTCTGACCTGCTTCAATTTTTGCTTCAATAGAGTTAGCGTCCTTTTCAGCCTGCCCCTGAGCAAAAACAAATCCAGCGACTAGACATAGTACGAGCAATACGCTCAAAATCTTTTTCATAGTCATCTCCTTTTGTATTTCATTTGTACTTTCGTACTCAATTCACGTGGATTTTACATTATAACTGCCCCAATACGCAAGAAAATGCCAATATATATATCCTTTTTAGTTGCTCTTCTTATTCTTGTATGTAGCACAGCTCTTTTTGCACAAGCCGCACAAGAAGAAAGCAAAACAATCACAATGTGGGTCAGTGCATCAGGAGCACAGGTAGATGCCCTCAAAGCCGCAGTAGAAGCCTTTGAAGCTGAAACCGGTTATACTGTCGAACTCTCGGCACCTGAGGCCCTGGACGTACTTTCTTCTACAAAGAAAAAGGCCACCAGTGCAAGAATCTACGAAGATTCCCACTAATGGCCTTGAAATTAGCTATAAAAGCTAAGCCTAGAAGCTAGAGGACTTTGTCACTCTGTGACAAGGGTACCTCTTGCGCTTGTGTCAACGGAGATGAGGCCGTTGTTGGCTGCAGCTTCCTCTCTGAGAAGTTCAATGATGGTTATATTGTCAATTGGAGCCTCTGTTATTGGATATACAGGAGTTTTGTTCTCAAAAACGCCACCAGCGAGTGTGCCACTATAGCTTGAGGTACAAACCAGGTAGGTGGTTTCTGTGTCGTTGACGTCTACAACAGTACCATCTGAAAGAGTAATGCTTGTAATGGTGTATTCGTAGGTCTTTCTACTTCCGCCGCCTGGACCACCTGGGCCGCCTGGGCCACCTGCAGGACCGCCTGCTCCCTTGCCATCGCTAGCAGGAGCTCCAGCGCCACCAGCAGAACCGCTACCAGAGCTAGAAGCTACTTCTTTCTGTGTATATGTAAAGGTTAGACCGGACATCTGGTCTCCGTAATTACCCATATTGGTAAAGCCGTTAACCAACTGCTGAGCAAGTTCTGCACCTGTAACTTCATAGATATACCAAGAATTACAGAAAGGATTTATCTGATAGATATCGCCAGCCGTTATGGTGCGGGTTGTTTCGCCATCTGCAATCTTGAGAGTAGTTCTGATACCGCCGTTGTTATAGAAAGCTGCAACTGCGCCACACTTTTCTGATGCATAGCGGAGCATGAGGCCAGTAATCCAGTTACCGGCGTAGGTTGCGCCATTGTCGCTGGTACTTGTCTTATCAATTGAAACTGTAATGTAGCCTAACTCCTCTTGCATATCGTCCTTAACGGCGTTCCAAGCCTCATGGGAAATGGCAAGAACTGTAGGATCAAGAGAGGTATTGTCTGCAGTGTCGTAGAGGACTGAGGTGTCTACGCCACGACCGGTAAGGGCTTTTGCGCCAAGGTCTTCTACGCTGACTTCGCCGGTTACGTTGTCCACGATAATAGTTGCATAGACGTAACCTTGGGCATAGCAGGCGCTCTCAAGGTAGGCGACACCTGTGGAGGAGATGCCTGCAGAGCCACTTGAAGCCTGGTTATGGCCTCCGGTGACTAGGTCAACGTCTTCCTTGGAAAGCTTTTCTGCAAGTGAAGATGCACCGGAGAACGAAACAACTACTGTGACATCTGGGTTCTCTGCCGCGTTGACCTCTTTAATCTTGGCAACGAGGGCATCAAGGCTGTCGTCAATCTCGTAGGCCGATATCTTGCTGGTCATGACCTGGGAGGAGAAATCGGAAATATAGCCAATCAGGGCCACACGCTTTCCACCCTTCTCTACGACTACGTAATCCTTTGCAAACGATACTCTATCCTTGGTGCCAGCGTAATACAAATTGTAGGCCAAAACTGAGATATCGCTATCACCAGTGAAGTTGCCAATTGCGTAAGCAGAAAGCGTGCCGTCGTCATCACAGTTGTTTGTGATACCGTAATCGAACTCGTGGTTGCCAATGGAGGCCGCATCATAATCCATGGCATCCATGGCCGCCTTCACCGCGCTACCTTGCAGCAAGTTGGACACCGGCGTGCCCTCGTAGTTATTTCCGCCGTTCAATAGCAGAACGCCATCGTATTCCTCTGCCTTACGCGCCTCGTTTACCTCATTTGCAATATAGGCAAGCCGATACTGAAAAGTGCTCTCATCGCCAGATGATGTATCCAAAAGATATCCGTGAATATCCGTGGTCTCAAAAACACGAATCTTCGTGACGCCGGTTGCAGCTGTTGTTGCTGCGTCTGTTGTTTCTGTTGTGGTTGCAGGTGCTGTTGTGTCTGCAGGCGCGGAAGTCTGCACTGCGCCCATATCCTCAGCTATTCCAGCTGCGAACACTGATGCCACAAGGCCAACAATCAACAATAATGTTAATGCTGTTCTCTTCATGTGTTACTCCAAGATTAGATGTCCCTTGGGAAGCTAGCTCATTTAGCAAAGCATACCCAAATCTAAATTTGTGCTATCACATCCGTCTTAGGCTGTCAATCTAGATTTAAATGTGTTTTTGTGTATTTTTGATGTAGCTTCAAAATATCTTTTACTTGAGGGTATAGCTCACACTAATTGTTGTTTGACAGTCAAACAGGCTTGGATTTGCGCTGATATTACCAGGGTTCTTCAGATAAATCAAATCAGTTTCAAGTTCCACAGCAAAACCGTAATCAAAGTCATAAGTTCCAAATAATGAAGCCACAAAGCTGGTTTCTATGCTATCTCTTAGGTAAGCATTGGAATCATTATAGTTTATTGTCTGGTGATTTGTGGTTGGAGTAATCTTATTTGTATACTTGTTAACCCTACTCCAAACGGTGTATTTATCGTGAGTTCCATGAAGCATGAGGAAGAAACTAGTTCCTGCGCTCCACTTGTCCAAGGTTTTGTATTCAGCACTCAGATATGCAACAATGGCATCTCCGCCGTACTTATAGCCAAGGAAATCTAGATTATAGTTTTCAGTTCCACCACAGTCACTCATCTCTCTTAAGGCTACAACATAGTTGATGCCATAACGACCGTGAGTCTGTTCTCTTTTGCTTTCACCTGCTTGCTGATCCCCATCGCGCAAATAAAGGTAAGGGGTTGTGTAAGCACCTTCTGCGTTAAGGGTCAAAGTCCCATTCCCAAGTTCAGTAATGTACGTTACTCCAAGGAGATAACCAAGGCCATTAGGCTCAGCTAGGTCAGTTGAGGTAGCTGGGTTGTTCTCTCCAGGGAGGACAGATTCATCCACCACCACCTGCCCGTAGACGTTCAGCCCCTTAAGAAGAGTCCAGTCTAATTCTAGCGCTAAAATAGAATTAGTGTTACTTCTGGTGTAGTTGTTGTGGTACATCATGGCTGGGGCAAAAGCCATCAGGTCAATTTTGTTGTCTTTGCTCATATACATGACACCTTCTGTGAGAGTAAAAGAGAGGTTTTCCAGAATATTCCACTCAAGGCGGTGGGCGATGAAAGCTGAAATTCCATTCATGTAGTCAGACTGACCTGAGCCAAGGCCGTGAAGGCTCATAGTCATAGTTTCGTCATCATTCTCCGTATAGTACATCTGTGGATGCGGGAAAGAAGACACCAAGAAAGTATATTTAAAGTTCTTTTCAAAAGTTGTGAAGTGAGCTGCATTGTGGTACTTAAGGTGGTCCCCTACTACAAAGTTTCCAGTTGTTCCGTTACCCCAGCTAAGTTTGTCACGGCCAACGGTAAAGGTCCAATGCTCGCCACCGGCGGAGACAAACGCTCTGAGTGGGAAGTTGAAGTCTAATTGCTTCATGTCATTAGCCAAAACAAATGGAATGTTCGTCCAAAGTAAGCTGTCTCCAAACTTTCTGTCCGTGTTTTCGTTGCTTTTCCAATCTTTGGCCGTACCTAGAGAAAAATCAAAGAAACCGTAGAAGTTAGCACCAACATGTTCTTCTGTGTTGATATTTAAGAACTGCTTTTGATCTGCCCAGCCACGAACCCAGTTATCTCTAGTCTGAAAGTACTCAGAGTCCGAATTACTGTTAATGTAAGCCTCTACATCCACCTCAAGTTCTGCTTTGAACACTGGAGCTGCTGCATCTTCATCAAGAATGGCCATAATATTGCTGTACAATTGCTTTTGATAGTCTGAAAGTTCATCAACATCTACTTTTTCTACCATAGCCTTCAATTCTGCGCCACTATAAGGCCCAGTTGTACTTGGAAGCGAACGGCCGGTTAGCAAATACAAATCTGCTATCTTCTGCCAAATTGTGTCATCTACAGAGTAGATCTTCTGATAGTTGTCACTTGTTGAACTGGCAAAGCAGAAACAAGATAAAGCAAGACAAAAAACAAGAGCAATTGTTATTTTTTTCATACACTTTCCTTTAGGCACATTTTACGCACACCGGAGGATTATAACACAGTTTTGGTATCTTTGAATTGTTTTTCTATCCCTGATGTCACAAAGAAAGAAGCTTGCACTTCTGTTAAACCAGAGCTCAGCGTCACATCCTCAAAGGTTGTTGAAAATGCAGAGCTTGCTCTCACTTGGAAGGGTGCAGACTTTGTTGCAAAGAAGAATAGTGCTATCACAGCTTCTGCAACAATCAAGTTCTAATATTAGAACCTACATTGCATTATTTATTAAAGTCGCTCGCAAGAACGACCTTTTTATACTTAAATAGTCTCCAATAGTCTCTAAATTAAACTAGAATAATTCATCCATTGTGATTAGCTTAACATTAGGTCTTGAAGTGGCCTCATCAAGAACCCATTTGGTGAAACCACTCTTTGAAAACAAATAATAGTATTTATGTTCTATTTGAGCAAAACAGTCAGAAGCAGTAAGTAAGTCTTCAAACTCGGTTTTATCAAAAAGTGTGTTTCTAAACTTGCACTCACAAAAAATTGCGCTTGTCCCGTCTCTTCCCAAAGCCAAAACATCAATGTCATCTTGTTTTTTTGTAGTTGGATTTGCGCCCCACCATTTGCCAATATAACTAGGCGTTACTGGCAAATTGCCACATTTTGCCATACGGGTCATATATTCCGAACAAATATGCTCAAAAATTAGCCCCATATAATTTGAAATGCTTTCAGGCTCCAGAATCTCTTTTGCTGCCCTCTCTGGCCCGATAATTTCAATATAACTCTTGTCCTTAAAAAGGAATCTGTACCAAAATTGAAAAAAATTATCTACAATTTTGTATATAGATTTTTTAGAAGCCTCACCATCACCAACGGGTGTTATCCTTTCAATAATTTTTAGGTTTTGTAATGTGTTTAAATACTTCGAGCACTTTTGAGTTTCTTCATGGATTTTGTCACTAATTATGCTCAATCTTGTTGAGCCAGTTGCAATTGCTTCCAAGATGCTATTATAAATTACTGGTTCTCTAACTTCCATCTTAAGCAGAGCCTGTGGCTCATCTTTTAAGAAGGAACCTGTTTTTAAAATATTATTGCAAATATTTACTTCTATTGTATTTGAATCGTCAAAACGCTCCAAATAACAAGGAATACCACCTAAAATACCATAAGCTAAAAGCTTTTCTTCGTTATTATAATTAGGAAAGAACTTAGCACTATCTAAATAATCAAAACCTTTTATCTCCAACTGAGATGTGGATCTGCCAAAGAGTGGACTCTTAAAACCCATAACTTCTGTTTCCATAAAGCTAATGCTTGAACCACAAAGAACTAAAAAGATATTTTTGTTCTTCCAAGAATGATCTATCGTATGCTGTAAAATGCTTTTAACAGAAGGATTTTCAGAGGCAATGTATGGAAATTCATCAATCACAACCAAGAGTCGTTCATCAGCGTTGTCTCCAATATAATTCAAAGCATTCTGCCAGCTAGAGAAAGTACCATACGAGTTATCACTGAAATGATTTTGAATCAAAGCAGAGAAATCCGATAAATTTAAGCTATCGTTTTTCTCCTGAGCAGAAAAGAAAATTACATTTTTGTTCTGTGCAAAGTGCCATAAAAGCGATGTCTTACCAACTCTCCTTCTTCCATACAGAACCAAAAATTCAAATTTCTCAGAAGCATACAAATCTTGTAGCAAGCCAAGTTCTTCTTCTCTACCAACAAACATATCCACCTCATATTTACTGAATTACGATTATTATAATCTAAATTCAGTAAATGTCAATTTGCTCTGATACATCTGCAAAGGTGGCCTTTTCTGTATTATGGCTCACTCTTGAGTTTGTTCCCTTTTTGCCGGTTTTGATGCTCTTCCGAAAATCTGTTGGCCAAGCTTTAAGTTTTAATAGTGATTTCTTTTCTAGGGGTTCTTAATTCTAAGAAACAAGAAATGTCACCAATGGTACCAGCGGGACCAACTCTACCAAACGGGCACAAACGTCACGCACGCTACCAGCGAGACCAAATGCCTACCAACGCTAGTAGGCTTAGTGACCTTAATAGTTGGCCTAGTTCCCTCTTTAGTTCCCATATAGTAGGGCTAGTAGGCTTAGTGACCTTAATAGTTGGCCTAGTAGTTGCCTTAGTTCCCAATCTATGTGGTCTATCCCGTCAATGTGGTCTATCCTATCTTTATTGTCTATCCTATCTATCTATGATTCCCATCAATAACATAAGCTTCTCCATTTTTTAACCACATTTTGATGAAAAAGGGACAAACTCTAGAAGGATTATTTATCCGGAGCGTAATTAAGATTCAATGATGTTGGCATTAACATATTAACAAAAACTTGTATTTTTGCGCATAGAATGCTAAAATATTAGCAATGTTAAATATAGATCAACTAGTAATGACCCATGCAGAGGTAATGCAAACCATTGCCTCAAACGTAGAGAAAAGACGGAAACAATTTAAATTGACGCAAATGCAACTTGCAAGTCAAGCAGGCGTCACATATGCCTCGTACCGTCGTTTTACAAGGACAGGCCATCTCTCGCTAGACTCTTTCGTGAAACTTGCCCGCGTCTTGGACTGCGAAAAAGAACTTCTTGAGCTCTTTACAAAACGCCACTACAACTCCATCCAAGAGGTACTAGATGAAAAACGTAAATAAGATTGAAGTATTCCTAGATTCTGCTCACGTAGGAACAATTGCCCAAGTCGACAAAGGACATACAGCCTTTCAATATGATGCAACATGGATTTCAGAGGGTTTTAGCATTAGTCCCCTGTCTCTACCACTAACCAATAAACTATTCATAGCTGAATCAGAACCTTTTGACGGCATTTTTGGCGTATTTAATGACTCCTTACCTGACGGCTGGGGACATCTTATCACAGACCGATACTTAATAAAACATGGCATAAATCCTAACGAAATCTCGGCATTGACTAGACTTACATTGTTGACTCCAGAAAGCTCTGGTGCTCTTAGATATGAACCATCAGAAACTTCTGTCTCAGAATTTCAATCATTAAATCTCGATGCCCTTTATAAGGAAACAAGAGAAATTCTCGAGGACAAGGATTCTAGTGCCTTCATAGATAAATTTTTCATTATAGGAAGCTCTTCAAATGGAGCCAGACCAAAGATAAATTTAAATAGAAATGGTTCTTCCTGGATTGTCAAATTTCCATCTGCATATGACTCAAAAGACATGGGCTTAATGGAATACAACTATAATAACGTTGCAAAAGCCTGTGGAATTGAAGTTCCAGAATTCACTCTTTTGAAGTCTAATTTATGCAAAGGATTCTTTGCGACCAAAAGATTTGACAGACTCACAAAAACTCATATGATTTCAACCTCAGGATTACTTGAGACCTCACACAGAGTCCCGGCTTTAGATTACAAACACCTATTCAAACTTAGTTGGTTCCTATCAAAAGACACAAAAGAATTACAAAGAATTTTTGATTTGATGTGTTTCAATGTATTTTCTCACAACCAAGACGATCACAGCAAGAACTTTTCCTTCTTGTATGACATTTCCCAAAGAAAATGGAGGCTATCCCCAGCCTACGACCTTACCTATTCTACAACAGCTTGGAATGAGCAGTCCACAACAGTAAACGGAAAAGGAAAAGATATCGGGCTAGAGGATTTAGTCAAACTTGGCGAACAAAGTGGTCTTGAGCGCAACAAGCTATTACAAAGTGCACAAGAAATTAAGTACGCTACAAGCCATCTGCTCAAAACCGATATTTCCTAAACTTTCTGAATCACAATTATTATAATCTAAATTCAGTAGCCTTAAAGCAACTATCCCTTGCACAATACCACTGCAGTTAGATTCTCCTAAGTGCATCCTCAACCCAAGCTATTGTTTCATCAACTTTACGAGAGGCCTCACTAAGCCGGCTCTGAACTAGGACATCTGCAAAGAAACTATCCATCATATCAAAAATGGCCAAGAAATCTCCAATAGCAATATAAGGCTCCATAGAAAGGTCACTTAGCTCTCGACTAAATATTCTAAGGTCAGATTTAGCCTCAGACAGCGCATTCTTAGCATTATTTATCTTAAACTGCTTAGCAATAGAGACAAAAGTGCCACCTCCCAGCAAATCCCACCAGCCAAGGCCTTTTGCCGCAGAAAGTTGCCGCTTAGCCTCTCTCAAAGAACGCAAAGCCCTACGCCCCGCATCAATTGCTTCTTGCCTTTCTTTCACGTAATCCATACCCGAATTCTACCACATAATCCCCATTTCGCCTAATCCCGATATCCCTTAAAATCTAGGTCAGTATAACCTTTATTTCAATCAAATTTGATGATAGTTAGATACAGAAAAAGGTCGCCCTCGCGAGCGACCTTAATGTAATCAAATTTGTTTCTTTGATTAGAAAGAAATCTTACATGCTGCAACAACTTCGCCGTAGCTCTTGTTAAGAACATCGTTGGTTGTGTGGCCGTTTTTGAGTGCTGCCCATGTGAGTGAGAGAGTTGCATTATCAATAAGCTTTGTTGACTCAACACCAGCGGAAAGTCCAAGGTGTGCATCTTCGCCGTCAGCCTTTGCGAACTCAGCTCTAGCATAAGCTGTGAAGAGGTCTGCTGCATAGTTGACCTGACCATAAAGTCCAAGTTCCTTGTCTTTGATAACATACTCAGCACCAGCTACGAATGTAAACTTCTCAATGCCTGTGTAAGTTGCATCAAAACCTAAGTCCTGCTTGTTAATGAGCTCGTTTCCGTATACTGTAAGCTCAAGATTATCAATCATTGAAATTGTAGCTTCAACGCTGACATCTCTTTCGTCCTTAACAAGGTTAAGAGCAGAAACTGTGACATCTAAGCCTTCAACATAAGTGTTGTTAACGATAACGTTAAGCTCTTTTCTTCCTTCTGTGCCACCAACATCCTCTGGATCATCAAGGAAGTCAAATGCCTGAACAGTAACATTTGTCTTAACAGCAGTAACATCACCAACAATCTGAGCACCAAGATAGTTAGTCTCTTCAGCAGTACCCTTTGTTGCCTTTGCATATGTTGCATAGTAAGCATCAAATGTCAAACCAAACTCTTCCTGCTTGTAGCCTGCGTTAACAGCAACATCAGCATTGAGCTTTTCAGCATCATAACCAAAGTCAGCAGCCAAGCCAGCGCTAAGAGCATCTGTTGTATAAGCAGCCTTAGCAGAAGCACCAGCCTTCTTGTCTCCAGCCTTTGTTGTGAATGTACCAGCAAACTGAAGAGCAAAATCATCAAACTTAAGAAGATCAGCAGCAGTTTCTGCATAGATAGATGCGTTTGTATTGTCCTTGTCGCCTGTAAGACCAACAGCAACTGTACCATACTTGTCAACTGTAACAGTTACGCCGTCTGCCTTGTTAAAATCATAGACAAAATCAAGAGCAACGTACTTCTTGTAATCTGCTGTTCTTAAGTCAATTGCAGCCTTTGCGTAGTCAGAACCAGCCTTTGCACCAAGAAGGTTAATCTTCCAACCTTCACCAACAATGTTAGCCTTTGTGATGTTTGCAGTAAGATGAAGATTGAAAATGTAATCCTTCTTTACATCAACAGATGCAACATCCTTTGCGCTCAACTTAACGTCGTCTGCTGAAACAGATGCTGTTGCTTCAATTTCAGCATAAGGCTTATTCTCACCTGTTGAACCCTTTGTCAAAGACACTGTGTCAAATGAGAACTTAAACTCTGTTTTGATACTTTTTCTTGAACCCTCAGCGTTGAAACCAAAATCGTGGTTTTCATCCAAGTTGTACTTAAAAGTCGTGGTAACGCTTCCAGAAAGTGTAGGATCAGCAGCGAAAACCATTCCTGCAGCCAGCACCGTAATCAAAAGTACGATAATACCTTTTTTCATACTTCCTCCAA
>CAVCYP010000051.1:0-11116 GCA_963606545.1 Sphaerochaetaceae bacterium | reverse complement strand
AAGATGCTTCCCTGTGTAAAATCTAAACTATTACTCATACCATCGGTAATTATTTTGACAATCATAAAACCATCAACTATTTGCTAACGAATGTAATTTTCTTTGATTTTTTTAGAGTAGAATCCACTCCACCAAATTCGCATGTGCCATTAAAAATCTGCTAAAGAAAGGGTTTAACTCTGTGATTTTGGGCTAAATTTAAAAATTTGTAGAACAAGTACAATTTTGAGAAATTTATCAATTTTTATGCTTCCTTTTAAAGATTTTCTAAGGCAACATTTTTTCAAAAAAATGTTGAAAATAGAATAGATGATCAGTTTTATGCAGAAAAATAAATCTATAAGCGACAAATGAAAAAAATTATTTCTTGCTAGCAAAGAAAATACGCAAAGTAATGGCCCTGTTAAAAAGTGAGTAATGTTCAAGATGTTCAAAAAAATAGGAGAATAATTTGTTTTATGGAACAACTAGGATGGTTTTTAAAGAAATTTGTATTCTTTCAGATTTTTTTGTTGACTTCTTGTTCTTGCCAACTTACAATCGAAAACGGCTAAGAAGTTCTACAAGTAAGGAACTTTATTTTTTAAAGGGAGGAAACATGAAAAAAATATTCTTAGTACTATTGTTTGTCCTTATTGCGAGCTTTGTATTTGCAAGCGGAACACAGGAACCTGCTACAGGTAAAAATGCAACAGCGGAGACTACAACATCTACACAAGAACCAGCTAAGGAAGCTGCTGAGGAAGTTGAGGAAGATGTTAAGTATGGTCCAAAAATTGGCGTTACTCTTTTTACCCTCAGACACAAATACATTGAGATTAGAGATGCTGCACTTGCTGCTGGAAAGAGCAACCAGGAAGCTGCAACAGAGGCTGTTACAACAATCCTCAGAAAGATTGCAGACATGGGCTATCAGGGTTATCAGATTAACTGGCAGGATCCAAACTGGTTTGATATGCCAGCAAGCGAGCTTAAGGCTCTCAACGAGGAACTTGGTCTTACCATGATTTCCCCGCACTGGATGACTGCTTGGTATTGTGATGAAGAGCAACTTGAGTGGATTATCAACTACTGTGTTGAAGCTGGAGCTACAGGTATTTCTTTGGATGTAAATCATCCTTCATCAGTTGTTGAAAATTATAGTGGCATGCCTCTCACAGCAACAATGATGGACAAATGGGTCAAGTATGTCATCAATCAGATCCATTACATGCAGGATAAGATTGAAGAGATGGGTTACAGTGATGTTCTCAAAGTTGGTATGCATACACACTCTCTTGAGTGGATTCCAGTAGAAACCTATGGCAACCGTTACTTCATTGATATTCTATATTCTGAGTTTGGTGATTCTGTTGACCTTCATTTTGATACATCGCACGCTGTTTATCCAAACTTTGGCTGGGATGCAATCTATCCAGAAACTCATATTTTGGGCGTAGATGGTCTTGTAAAGTATATGTGGCAGCACGGTGACCAGTACAATCTTCTCCACGTTAAGGATATTGATATTAGAGAAGAGCACACCACAGCTATTGGTCAGGGAGATATTCCATGGAACAACATCATTGATGCAGTTGTTTACAATAACATTGAGTGGATCCTTGTTGAAGACAACACTCCAGAAGCTCACAACCGTGACGACTATCAGTCCGTTCAGACTAGTATCAACTACCTGAACGAACTGTTCATCACCCGCGGTCTTGCTCATCCAGAGTGATAGAGAAAAAAGGATAGGGAAAATTGTTGGCCACCGCAACTGCGGTGGCTTTCTATTATAGGGGGGACATTAAAATAGAAAGAATTTGTAGAACAAGTACTAAAATTTTGATCAATTCTAAAAGTTGCCCTCAAAAGCTGATTTTAAGACTAATTTTTACAAAAAAACTCAAATTTGTTCTACAAATTTTATTTAAATATTATTTAGAAGCTGCTGGTTTTGTCTAATTTTACTTAATGTATACAAATAAATTATAAAAAACAATCTCTTAAAAATTTGGGGATGTGTGTTATATGTAAATCTATAACGCAATATTTGTTGAACAACTAAAAAGCAAAAATTTAAATTATTAAAATTTTGTTTGACTTGTTATATTACACGGTATATAATCAAAAATAGCTTAAAAGTTCTACAAGTAGAAACGGATTTTTTCAAAGGAGGAAAGTATGAAAAAATTGTTTTTGGTTTTATTGGTTGCCTTGATTGCTGGCATTGCATTTGCAAGCGGTGCTCAGGAAGCAACAACCACTGAAAATGGCGACAAGGTTCCATTTATTGGAATTAGTATTTTTGACTATTCAAATGCTTTTGTTGGTTATATCAGAAATGGTATCAACTATTACATGGCTGAGAAGTATCCAAATGTAGAGTACTTGATGGTTGATGGTGAAAACAATCAGGCAACACAGACGGAGAAAATTGATACCATGATTAGTAAGGGTGTTGATGTTCTTGCAGTAAACCCTGTTGATACAACAGCTTGTGATGTTATTGTTGCAAAGGCAAAAGAAGCCAACCTTCCAGTAGTTTTCTTCAATAGAAGACCTTCAGATGAAGTTCTTGCCAGCTATGATAAGTGCTATTATGTTGGAAACAATACCATTCTTCAGGGACAGCTTCAGGCTGAAATGTTGATAGATGCATGGACAAATGATCAGGCAAAGTGGGATACAAATGGAGACGGCGTTCTTCAGTATGTTCTTCTTACTGGTACCCCAGGTCACAGTGATGCAACAGATCGTATCAATGGCTTCTATGAAGTTCTCAACAAATCAGACATTAAGGTTGAAGAGCTTGCAAATCAGCCAGCCAACTGGAACTCAGCAAAGGCTGTAGAGGTTATGGATTCTTGGATTGGTAAATTTGGCGATAAGATTGAGATGGTAATCAGCGGAAATGACGCAATGGCTCTTGGTGCTGTTGAATCAATGAAGGCTCACGGTCTCATTACTGCAGATAAGATTGTTCCTGTTATTGGTGTCAATGCTCTTCCAGAAGTATCAGAACTTATTAAAGAAGGAATCATGCTTGGTTCAGTTCTCACAAGTACTTATGACCCTGCTCGTGCAATCATTGATATTTGTGTCAATGTTTGTAATGGCCGTGAAGCAGATGCTGGAATGGAATGGAAAATGGTTGACAGAGACATGAGAATTCCAGAAGAAAAGATTACAAAGGAAAACGTTGATATTGCAATTGAAGGTTACAAGCTTGCAAAATAATTAAAACGTTAGATTATTAAAAAAGTTGTTATTAGGATGGCCTTTGCGCCATCCTAATAAATATCAGAGGTTGTTTTAATGAGTGAATATACAAATATTCTTGAAATGCATGGAATTTCAAAAAGCTTCCCTGGTGTCAAAGCACTAAATAATGTTGATTTATGTGTGAGAAAGGGTGAAGTTCATGCTCTTATGGGCGAGAATGGAGCAGGAAAGTCCACGTTAATGAAAATTCTATTTGGAATTTATCATAAGGACGAGGGGGAAATTCTGTTTCAAGATAGGCCAATCAACCTGCAGAATCCCAATGATGCTTTAAAGCTGGGAATTGCCATGGTGCAACAGGAGTTGGAACAGGTTCCCAAAAGAACAGTTAAAGATAACATTTGGCTTGGTCGTTTGCCTAAGAAAGGATTGTTTGTTGACGACAAAGCATTATATGAGAATACAAAGAAAATAATTAAAGATTTGGGGATGGACATTGACCCTAACGCAGTCATTGCTGATTTGTCTGTATCAACAAAGCAGATGGTTGATATTGTTAAGGCTGTTTCCTATAACGCAAATTTGATTGTTTTTGATGAGCCTACTTCTTCCTTAACAGAGGTAGAAACAGCTTTTTTGTTCAAAATTATCAGAAGACTTAGAGATGAGGGATGTGGAATTATTTATATCTCTCACAAAATGGACGAGGTAATGGAAATTGCTGACCGAGTGACTGTAATGCGTGATGGTTGCAAGGTTGCTACAAGAGATATAAAGGAAATTGATCAGAATATGCTTATCACTCTTATGGTTAATCGTGAGATGAAAAGCAGATTCCCAGAAAAGACAAATAAACCGGAAGATGTAATACTGAAGGTGGAGCATCTCTGTACCGTATATGAGCCAAAACTCAAAGAAGTTTCTTTTGATGTAAAAAAAGGAGAGATTTTTGGTATTGGCGGACTTGTAGGAGCGGGTAGAACTGAGCTCTTAGAGAGTCTTTTTGGACTTAGAACGGTTGAGTCTGGTTCTATTGAATTGTATGGTAAGAATCTTCTTGAAAAAAGAAGAAGGGTAAAACAATCTGACATGGGTTTCTTAACAGAAGAAAGACGTGTCACAGGTATTTTTCCATTGATGGATGTTAAATGGAACATTGTCATGGCCAGTCTAAAGAAAAACACTGACAAGTTTGGCTTCCTATCAGCAGAAAAAATTGAAGGAAATACTAAAAAAATGATTGATGCTATGCATATCAAAACAGCTTCTATGCAGACGCTAATTAGTAATCTTTCTGGAGGAAACCAGCAAAAGGTTCTTTTGGGGAGATGTCTTGAGATGGATCCTGAAATTTTGCTTTTTGATGAGCCAACAAGAGGTATTGATGTTGGAGCAAAGCAGGAAATCTACCAGATAATGATTAATCTGGCAGCTGAAGGAAAAACAATAATTTTTGTTTCTTCTGAAATGCCTGAGTTGCTTGGAATAGCAGATAGAATCTTGGTTATGAGTAATGGCCATTCATCGGGTGTTGTTGATGCTAGAACAACAAACCAAGAAGAGATAATGAAGCTTGCTGCAAAATATCTGTAAAGCTTAAAAGAGGTGATGAATAAAATGAAAGATCTTAAGAATATAAAAAACGTGAACATGAAAGAATGGCTTATGAATTATGCAATTTACCTTGCTCTTGTTGGGGTTATTTTGGTTATTATTTGCATTGAGCCTACAATTCTGTCGCTGAGAAATGCAACCTTTATCCTGCAACAGGCTGCGCCAAAACTTATAATTGCTCTTGGAGTTGCGGGAATAATCATTTTGGGCGGTACTGATTTGGCTGCAGGAAAAATGGTTGGTGCTGCAGGTATAATCTGTGCTTCACTTTTGCAACAACCTACCTACAGCCTGAGAATTTTTTCAGATATGCCACAGTTGCCAATTATTGGACCACTTCTTATTGCAATATTGGTGTGTCTCATATTTTCTGCAATCCATTCTATCTTGATTTCTGTATTTAATATTGCCCCTATGATTGCATCCTTGGGAATGCAGATGATAGTTTACGGTGCAATGTCCTTGTATTTTGATGGAGTAAACCACTCCTCTCCTATAGGCGGACTTGATACAAGGTTCTCAACTCTTTCCCAAGGGGCTTTTTATATTGGAAACTTTAGGCTTCCATACATTATTCTGTATGCTGTTGCGTTTACTATCTTTTTCTGGATTGTGTGGAATAAGACAGTTCTTGGAAGAAATATGTATGCAGTTGGAGGAAACAAGGAAGCTGCTATTGTTTCTGGAATCAATCCTAAGAAGGTTATTTTGGCAATATATCTTCTAGCTGGTGTTGCATATGCTTTTGCCGGATTCCTTGATGCAGGAAGAACAGGTAGTGCAACTAACGCTCTTGGTGAAGGTTACGAACTTGATGCTATTGCCTCATGTGTTGTTGGTGGAGTCTCAATGAGAGGTGGTATAGGAAAGATAAGTGGCGTAATAGTAGGCGTTCTAATTTTCCAGGTGCTCTCTTATTGTCTTGTTTACATGAATATTAACCCGTATGTTCAATATGTCATTAAAGGTATTATTATTGTATTTGCTATTGCTGTAGATACACAAAAGTACTTGAAGAAACGCTGATAGAGTGCAGAAAGGGGTTAGATTATGCCTAAAAAGACAGTTTCAGACTTTGTTTATGAACAATTAATGAAAGATTTTCTTGGAGGGAAGTATCAGCCTGGTCAGAAAATTCCTTCTGAATATGAGCTTTCAGAGGAATTAAAGGCAAGTAGAAATACTGTTCGTTCAGTGCTGATGAAACTCAATACTCTTGGGGTTATAGAAACCAGAAGAGGTGATGGGACTTTCTTTAAGGGAATAGGAACTAGCATGTATGTTCATGACTTCATTCCTTCTCTTCTTGTCTGTTCAAACGATCTTATGGGTTTGATGATGTTTAGACGTGGTGTTGAGATAACCAGCGCTAGACTTGCTGCAATCAATGCTACAAAAGAGGATATTGATGATCTTGAGAATTATCTGAAACGAGTTAAGGAAGACAGGCTTAGAGGTAACGCCTATGCTAAGGCTACTAATGAGTTTCATAACAAGATTGCTAAGGCTTCCAAGAATGATGTTGTTGCAAAGATTCTTGAGGTAATTGGTTTGATTATCACCTCAAATATGGCTGATTTTCTTAAATATAAGCCTGAGGTTGAAGATTCTTTCTTCTATCATCAAATGATTTTCTTCTGCATAAAACACCATAAAGAAGATGATGCTGCTTTCATGATGGATAGGCATATGCAACTTCTCATAGAAAGAGTAAAAGACTATACGGAACATTTTAAGTAAAAAGATCCAAAGGAAAAAAAGATGAATAATAGTAATTCAATACCAAAAAAGATGAAGGCAATGTGCCTTGTGGAATATAACAAGCTTCAGCTTGTGGAAGTAGATGTCCCTCAGCCGGGAGAGGGTGAGGTTTTGTGCAGAATTAGATCTGTGGCCATCTGTGGTTCTGACCCAAAAATGATTCATGGGCATTATAAGTACGCCAACTGGCCACCTTATTTCCCCTTTATTATGGGACATGAATGGGCTGGTGAGATTGTGGCCATTGGAAAAGGAGTTTCAAATTTCAAGGTTGGAGATAGGGTTGCCGGTGAAGCCCATGTAGGTTGTGGCAAGTGTGACAACTGCAAGAGAGGACACTATACTGTCTGTCTTAATTATGGCAAGGATGGCTTGAATGCTCCTTTTGATACTGGACACAGGCACTATGGTTTCTATTGGCAAGGTGCCAATGCTGAGTACAACACTTACAAAACTTCCTGTTTACACCTTATCCCAGACAATGTTTCCTTTGATGAGGCTTCTTTGTGCGACTGTGGTGGTGTTGCCCTTCACGGGGTGGAGCTCGCTGGGGTTACTCTTGGCGGTACAGTAGTAGTAATAGGTCCAGGTGCTATTGGACTCTGCGCTATGATGGAAACCAAGGCACTAGGAGCTAGAAAGGTTATTGTTGTTGGAAGAGGCAAGAAACTTGAAAAAGCAAGAGAACTTGGTGCTGATGTATGTATTGATTTTGAGAAAGAAGATCCAATTCAAAGAGTTCTTGAGGAAACAAATGGAGTTGGTGCTGACGAAGTTATGGAATGTTCTGGAGCTCCTGATTCTCTGGATAAGGCTTGCAGAATGGTAAGAAAGGCTGGTTCTGTTGCTGTGATTGCAAACTATAAGACTGATTTGGTTCAAGTTCCAGGAAATATCATTAACTTCAATGAGATAAAGATTGTTGGCTCAAAGGCTAATCCTAATGTTTCTGACAAAGTTCTTGGAATGCTTTCTGACGGCCACATTAAGGGCTCTGAACTTATTACTCATAAGTTCCCTCTTGAGGATTATGAGAAAGCTGTTGATATTTTTGAGAACAAAAAAGATGGTTCTATAAAGGTTGTTATTAATCCATGATTAAAGAAAAAACAATGAAGGCGGCTGTTCTGGAGCAGTTTAAGACTCCTTTGAAAATACAAGAAGTTCCTATTCCAACTCTAGACGAAAATGAGGTTCTCATTAAGATTAAGGCTTCTGCGCTTTGTGTTTCAGATCTTCATATTCAAGATGGAATAATTAAGAGCGTGCACGTACCTTACATTCCTGGACATGAGATGGCTGGTGAGGTTGTTGAAGTTGGTCCAAAGGTAAAGAACCTAAAAGTTGGTGATAGGGTTCTTGTTCTTATAGATATTGTCTGTGGAAAATGTAGGCACTGTAGAGAAGGAAAGACAAACCTCTGTGAGAATCTTACAAGAATTGGCTTTGAAAGAGATGGTTCTCATGCCCAATTTTGCAAAGCTCCACAGGAATGTGTATTCAACATTGGAGACATGAAATATGAATATGCCGCATGTCTTATGGATGCAGTTGGTTGTATGTACAATGCCCTGAAAGAGCAGGGAAAGGTAAAAAAAGGGGACAAAGTCCTCATTCTAGGCTGTGGTGGCATTGGAATGAATGCAATCAAGATTGCAAAGCTTTTTGGGGCTGAGGTCTATACTACAAGTAGAAAAGATTCAAAACTTGAAGTGGCTAAGCAGCTTGGTGCTGATGTTGTGATTAATACGGCGAAAGAGGACTTGACGGAGGCTGTCAAGAGAATTACAAACGGGGAACTTTGCGATGTTATCATAGATAATATCGGGATAAAGACGTCTGTGAATGAGTCGGTTCATCTTGTGAGACCAGGCGGAAAGGTGCTGGTTGCTGGTTATAATGACCCCTTCTTTGAAGTGGATTATCAGGAAGTGATGAAATTTGAGAAGGAGATTATCGGTATTAGGGGCGTTATGAGGCGTGATGTTCCAGAGATAATTGACTTGGTCAAAGAAGGTAAGCTGGAACCTTATATCTATGACGTGATGCCGTTTGAGAAAATTAATGAAGCCTTACAGATTATGAGAGAAGGCAAGAATTTTGGACGTATAGTCCTGAAAATGGATTGAGGATACGAAAATGCGAAAAGTTAATTGTGTTGTTGTCGTAGGTTCAGGCATGATGGGAAGTGGCATTGGTGCAATGGCTGCCCTTGCTGGAAAGAAAACAATTCTTGTAGATACAGATGCTGCTAAGACTGCTTTGGCGGTAACGCGTGCGAACTCTTGTATTGACTTGAGATATGAGAATGGACTTAACTCAAAAGAAGAGGCTGATAGGGCAAGAACGCTTATCAATACTTCTACAGATATGGCAGTAGTAGTTCAAGAAGCAGACTTGGTTATTGAGGCTATCTTTGAGGATGTTGGTATTAAGCAGAAGCTGTTTGCTCAGTTGGATGAGTTACTTGATGTTTCTGTTCCAATTTGTAGTAATACGAGTGGTCTGAGGATTACAGATATTTCAGCTTTGTGTAAGCATCCGGAGAGGACTTTTACAACTCACTTCTGGCTTCCAGCTCATCTTGTGCCTCTTGTTGAGGTTGTCCTTGGCGATAAGTCTAATGAAGCTATGGGTAAAGAGGTGGTCAGCGAGCTAAAAACTTGGAAAAAAGCACCTGTTCTTGTAAGAAAAGACCTTCCAGGTCAGCTTGCAAATAGAGTTTTCCAAGCAATTATTCGTGAATCCATTTCTATTGTTGCTTCTGGATTAGCAAGCGCAGAAGATGTTGATACTGCAATTAGCTGTGGTATGGCAATGAGATTCCCAGAATGGGGACCTTTGATGCATCTTGATGCTATTGGTCTTGATTTAGGGCTTTCCGTTCAGGACTCTGTTCTTCCTGGTATTTCTGCTGAGAAGAAGGCTAATGAATACATAAGAGAGTTGGTTAAGAGCGGTAATATCGGTGCAAAGACGGGGAAAGGTTTTTATGACTGGACTGAGTACGATATCAAAAAGGCTATGGAGAAGAGAGACCAGTTTATTATTGAGGCTGTAAAGATTAAAGATAAAATAGACGCAGAGGTAAAATAATGAAAAAGTTCTTTGGGGTTGGCACTTATACTGAACCTATTCTCTTTGGAACCGGTGAGGTTTTTCAGGGAAAAGGAGAAGGAATTTACATTTGTTCCTTTGAAGAAGGAAATATTGAGCAAGTATCTGTCCTGCCCATTAGGAATCCATCTTTTTTTTGCTATGATTCTGCTAAGCGTAAAATTTACACTGTTAATGAGGCTAAAGAATATAAGGGCCATTTTGGTGGTGGCATTACTGAGGTCAGTGTAGCTAAAGATTTTACAATGAAGGAGGAAGCCTCTTTTTGTACAGGAGGAACAGATCCTTGTCACATAGCAGTTTCCCCAAATGGAAAATTTGTTGCAGTTGCTAATTTTGCAAGTGGTTCTATGTCTGCTTTTAGATTAACAGAGAGCGGTTCTCTTGTCCCTTGTGTTTTGCTAAGTCAACATGAAGGCTCAAGTATTCACCCTGTTAGGCAAAAAGGTCCACATGCGCACAGTGTTATCTTTGATAACAAGGACTGCTTTTTTGTTCCAGATTTGGGAACAGATCAACTTGTTTGTTATAAATATGTAAATGATTCCATTGAACTTGAGCCAACTAAGAATATCTCAGTTAAGGCTGGAAGTGGACCTAGATATGGAGAATTTTCTTCAGACTACAAACATTTTTATCTGATTAATGAGATTGCCTCCTCCGTTACTCATTTTTCTTTTGAAGCTGGAGTCTTCAAAGAAAGAGAAGAACAGAGCACGCTACCGGAAACCTTTAAAGAAAATAACATTTGTTCAGATCTTCATTTGTCTGCTGATGGCAAATTCCTTTATGCTTCTAATCGGGGACATGATAGCTTGGCCGTATTCTCCATTGATAAGAAGGACGGCTCTTTAAAGAGAATTGGAATTGTCCCTTGCGGAGGCAAAACTCCAAGAAATTTCTGTGTAGAATCTTCTGGAGAATTTATCCTTGTTGGAAACCAAGATAGTGATAATATTACTGTCTTCAAAATTAATGCTGAAGGACTCCCTGTGAAATACAAGGTGTTTGATTTTCCTTCTCCTGTGTGTATTAGGTTCCTTTGAGGCCTCCTAGTCAAAACCTAGTACATCTAGTCGATTCAGTGTGTACATAAAGTGCTTTTTTAAGGCCAAATGTAGACAAGTGTACATTTTGGGTTCCAAATACGGTGTTTATGTACACATTAGTAAAACATCTCAATAAACTTCAGACACTCCACGTATTTGCGTATTCCTAGGGCATCATATGATTGGGCGTTTAAGCCTCTTGCAAAAGGATAATTTTCCATTGAGCCGTATTTTCTGAAAAGTATACCAAAAGTATACCACAAGGCAGTTTTGCTGAAAGTAATTTCTTGTAGAAACAAAAGTTAAGTATCAACAACAATCATTCCCACTCAATGGTTGCTGGTGGTTTGCTGGTGATGTCGTAGACCACG